>NZ_JAHRBL010000024.1 GCF_019693445.1 Deinococcus aquaedulcis
GCTCGCGGCCGTTGACGAGCGATGTGCTTGGCTGATGACCCAAGAAGCTCTGGTTTCGCGCACGACGTACTTCCACTGGCTTCCCAATGCGTAATGTCCAATCTTTACTTCATTTTCGTATCATTTGTCGAGGCGCGAGCGATGGTGGCCCGCTATCGCGACCGCCTGCTGACCCTGGGCCTGCTCACCCTGGCCCATGAGCCGGAACGCCCCGCGCCGGATGAACGCCCCCACGAGCCCCAGAGCTGAAGAGGCATGGGCCCATCTGGCTGCGGCCGGGGCCCACGATGTTGGTGCCTTCCCGTTTCAGCCTTATCGGGAAACCCCCGCGCTTTCTGAGGTGGGGAGCTCCACATTCTCTGTGCTCTCAGCTGACCGGTGCGCAGGAGGATCGTCACCCAGAAGGCCGTTAACCGCTGCGGCTCAGGGACTTCCCACTGGCGCAGGTGGCGAGTACAAGACGTCCGAGTTGTAGGCCCTGAGAATCTCTGGCGCGTCCTTGAAGGTCTCGGTCTTGGGCTTGAGCAGGCTGGTGGCCAGCGCGATCTCCAACGCCGGGTTGCTCCTTAGCCGGAACGTTCCGTGGTACTGCCCGTAATCGTCGCCCCAGTGCATCTCGACCACGTGGGGCTCAATAAGCTCGGAGAGTTCCGCCAGCACCTGCTCCCGGTCCAGCGTGGAAACGTACACGCGGGAGCCTCCCTCTGTTACCAGGGGCCCATAGAATTTTTCCCCATCAATGGGCTTGTACTGGGGCGCAGAGAGGGTCTCTAGAATAAGGCTGTTGAGTTGCTCGGGGGTCAGCATGGCGGTGTCCTTCGTGTGTTGAAGCGTGCCGGTCTCGGCGGGGCGGCACGCGACCAGGCAGAGGGCCAGCAGGATCAGGCGTTTCACTGTCCCCTCCAGGAATTCCAGATGATGTCGAGCTGCAGCAGCACCTGCTGCTCAATATTTCTGGGAATCACGATGCCCTGGCGGAAGTAGGTCTCAATTGGCGTGGCCTTCTGGGGATAGACCGGCATCCCGAAGCCGGTGGGCATCGGCCGGGCCGCATAGTCGGTTTCGTAATGGTCCATCTTCAGCACCTTGCTCAGCGCCACATCGTCCGGGTCCAGCGCCAGCGGGGCCGAGCCGGCCATCAGCGCGTTCGCCCGCTTCTTGAACTCCGCGATGGTCTTGATGCTCTTGTCCGCCGCCAGGTTCTCTACATGAGACAGCAGCGTGTTGTAGGCGATGTTGGCGTACACCGTGGCCTCGAACAGGTCGGTGCCCGGGTACAGATGGACGTTGTTGGCCAGGGTCTGCCGCTTGTTCTCCGCCTGAATGCGCGGATCCTGCGCCGTGCTGTAGGTGCCCGCAAGCACCGTCTTGACGTCCTGCAGCTTTTCTCCAGGCTTGGCACTGAGGGTCGCCTCGTCCTTCAGGCCCTGATCGGCCATCACCTGCAGGTCCTCACTGAGGTTCTTCTGGCCCCGGATGTAGGTGCTCAGCATCGGCGTCACATGCCCCGAGGCGATGTTCTCCAGGGCGCTGTTGCCGAAGGGTTCCCGGGTCCCCTTGTCCCGGCTCACCCGGTCAAAGTACGTGATCTGCCCGTCCAGCGCCTGCTGCCCGGCCGTCGGCACGATGTCGCCTTCCACCCGGTAATGCCGGGCCAGGATGGGGTCGGCCTTGCCTTCGCCCGCGTTGTGCTGGCGCATTTTGGCGACTTCGGCCTTGTCAATGTTCGCGGCCTGGAACGTCACCACCGAGCCGAAATACTCCGGATGCAGGGCCGGCACCAGCTGCGCAATCGCGCCGCCCAGGCTGTGGCCCGTCGAAACCGCCTTGCCCTTCAGCCGCTGCAGATTCGCCAGAATCAGGTCTTCGTTCGGTTGCACGTGGTACCAGCCCACCTGCTTGGGTGACAGGTCGCCCATGATCGTGTCGACCGTCCCTTCAATCCCCTCCCGCCGGGCCTGCGCCTGCTCGGCGACCAAGCCGCCTTTCGCCTTGGCCGCCTTGGCCGCGTCATTGCCCAGGGGGTCATATTTCACGCCCTCTGTGCCGCGAAACGACACGATGGGATGCGCCCACCTGGCCTTTCCGGGCACTGGCGTAAACACACGCATCTGAAAACCCCAGCGCCCCAGAATCAGCGGCCCCGCCCTGAAGCCAAAGTGCTTCAGCAGGGCGGCAGGGTTGCTGTGACGCCGCTCGTCAAAGGTGTCGCTGTTCATCTCCTCGGCCGTCTGGTTGCTGTACACCAGCCCCACGGCAATCTGCTCCAGGAAAGCGTCCAGGGTCAACGTCTCCTGGCTCATGGGCGGCGGCAGCAGGGCCATCAGCGGGCCGCGTTGATTGGCGTCGCGGATCAGTTCACCGAGCGTGGCGCTCAGGGTCTTGCCGCCGTGCTGCTTGGCGTACGCAGCGGCAACCGCGTGGCGGTCTTTGGCGGGAATGGCCCCCAGAATTCCTTTCAGGATGGCCACGTCGTGGCTGGTGGCGGCGCTGCCCAGCGTGTCGCGGGCCTGGTAGGCGCCGGTGATGTTGCCCAGGCCAATGTGGCTGGCCGAATGCCGGGTTTCGGTCAGGCGCCGGGTCACGCCGCTGGTAATGTCCTGCGCGGCCGCTGGCCCCAGCAGAAGGCCTGCGGCGCCGTTGCTGGCGCCATCCGCCCAGCCAGGAATGGCCTCGCCATCTTTGCCCAGATTGGCCTTGATCGTCTGGTCCATCAGCCGTTCCTGGGTGTGTTTCTCGATCCATTCGCCCAGGAAGAGGGCCATCAGGTTGGGGCGGCCCGCCATACCCCTGATCTTGGCGGCGTTGCGCTGAATTTCCGCCTGAACATACGTCGGAAGGGTGGCTGCTGGCTTCGCGGCCGGCGGCGTGGCCGCCTTGGTAGAGGCCGCCTGGGGAGACGAGGGAGCGGTGGTGCGGCGGGTGGGGGTCTCCAGCATGGGGGCTCCTGGCCTTCAGGGTACCGGACGGCCAGTCAGCTTGGGGTATAGATGGCGTGGGTGGCCTTGAGCGTCTGCCCATCTGGAGAGGGCGTCTGGGGCCCGTCGGCCCAGGTGTGGCCGAGCGTCTGGCCTGGGCGGCGTGTGGCGGTCACCACTTCAGGGGTCGGAGGAAGGGCTCGTCAGAGGAGGCGGGCAATATCCTTCCCCCCTTGGACAACGCCTTCATGCCTGCCGCGTCGGCAGGGGGCGGCCACTACTCGCCCAAACGTAAGCACCACTGCACCCCTTGATCGTCACTGAAGCCCTGCCGCCTTCCATGGGCATGCGTCCCCCACGCGCTGATCCATTGGTCAACAGGTGTTCGGGACGCTACCCACAGTTGCTGCTGGAATGTGGCCAAGAGGGTTCGTACCCTGAGTCACCCAACCCGCCGTGAGCTGCCTCCAGCGGTGCAGGCGGGTTCTTGGCTATGCCCCTCTATGCCTCCGTAGATATGGTCGGCGTGGTCCGGGCGGTCAATGCGGCATGGCCGGAGTTCATGCAGGCTAATGGCAGCGAGTCCGAGATGAGCCCAACTCCCTGACGGCGTGTGACCGGGCGCAGGGGCCCTCTTCTGAAAAGACACCTTCCTTTCTGCGCCATCGGCCGGGAACCTCAGGACTGTTCACGTGTTCCTGGCGCTGGTCAACGCGCCGCTGACGTCCCCTTTCAGCCCTTTTATCGGCCATCCGCACCCTTCGACGGCGCCTGATAGGCGCAGATGCGGTTCTTTCCTGCGCGTTTTGCCTGGTACATCGCGGTGTCTGCGCCGTGCAGCAGGCCGTCAAGATCCTGGGCCTGATCGGGGTAAGCCGCGTAACCCACACTTGCCCCGATGTGGACCGCTGAACCGCCCAGCGAAAAGGGCACCTGGAGGACCTCGATGATCCGCTGGCCCACGCGGTGCAGATCATCCTCACCCGTGATGCACTGGGCCAGCACCACAAACTCGTCGCCGGCAAAGCGCGCCACCGTATCGGCCTCGCGCACCACGCCCAGCAGCCGGGCGGCCACCTGACGCAGTACCTCGTCGCCAGCGGCGTGGCCCCAGGTGTCGTTGACCTGCTTGAAGTCGTCCAGATCAATGAACAGCACGCCGTGGCGCGCGGGGGTCCGGCGCGCCAGCTTCAGGGTCTGGGTCAGGCGTTCCAGAAAGAGGTTGCGGTTGGGCAGCCCCGTCAGGGGGTCATGGTCAGCCAGGTGCCGCACCGCCGCTTCGGCGCGCCGCAGATCTGCATTCGCCTGTTCCAGTTCGGCGCGCCGTTCCCGTTCCCACTGCGCTTCCCGCCGCAGGGCCACCACGTTCGCCTCCACGGCCAAGATGTTGGTCTTGTGGTCCAGGTTCAGGGTGTGCAGTTGGGCCCATGTCGCGTGGAACGCCTTGTACTGCTGCAAGGCCGCTTCAAAGGCGTGCTGCTGCTCCAGCGCCGCCGCCAGCCAGCGGTGGGCGTCGCACACCTGGCGAAGCAGCGCCACACGCTGGGCCAGGGCCAGCGCCGCTTGCAACGGAGCCAGGGCTGCGGGTTGCTCGCCCCGGATCAGGTGCAGGCGCCCCCGGGCGATGAGGGTCATGGCTTCGTGCTCCCGGTCCCCACTGGCGCGGTGCATCTCCAGCGCTTGGCGGCTGTCCGCTTCGGCCTCTTCCACCTGCCCCTGTTCGAGAAACATCAGGGCCCGGTAGGTGCGGAGGATGGCTTCGGGGTGGTCCAGGTGCAGCGCCTGACACTGGGCGAGCAGCCCGTGGCTGTCGCTCAGGGCCTGCGCATGCTCGCCCAGATGAAAGCGGGTCACCACAAGGTTCAGGCGGGTGATGGCCTCCTGCGTGCAGTGCACAGGGGAAGGCGGGTCCAGGCGCACCCCCTCGAGCCGCTCGAGCGCCTGGGTGTGCAGTTCCAGCGCGCGGTCATACGCCTGGATGTCCCAGTGGATGTTGCCCATATTGGTCAGCACGCGCGCCTCGCCGGGCAGGTCCCCCAGTTCGTGCACAAGGTGCAGGCTGGTCAGGGCACAGTGCATCGCCTGCGCGTAGTCACCGCGCTGCTTATGAACAACGCTCAGTGCTGTTGCCGCGCGGTAGGCGGCGGCCGGAAAGCGGTCGTGGGCCAGGGCGTAGGCCTGCGTGTAGTGCGTCAGCGCAGCCGCGTAGTCCGACTGATAGTAGGCGCAACCGCCCAGCACGATATGGGCCATGGCCAGGCCCTCTTCATCCTGCAGGGCCTGCGCCAGGGTGTACGCCTGGGTGGCCAGGTGCAGGGCTTGCCGCGCGTCGGCGTACTTCTGCTCGTCGGCCTCTGCCAGCAGCCGGGCCAGCGCCGCCGGAGTGCCGGCCACGTCCTCAGCAGGAGATTCGGGTTCCAGAGGGCTCATCGTCAGGCACTCCTCTACACGGTGGGGCGTGTCTGCAGTGTAGGGCGGCCTCCGCACACAACTCTGACCAGTAGCGGCGCGGTGGGCGGGGACCTGATTGAAACGCTAGCCATGCGGCGAACGCTGCCAAAACGCCCACCTCAGGCCTGGGCTGCTTATGACGGCTGCTCCGTTATTGAACCCATTGTGGCTAGGCGCAAGGTCAGGTTTGCGGCGAAAGAACGCCCTCCACTGTCTGGATCGGCTTTTCCTCGACTGGGGGACGGTCTGGCCAGCCGGTCAGCAGCGCCCCACGGCTGCCTAGAGAGGTCAGCCTGGCGCCTCTAGCACTACACCACCCACCTTTATAATGAAAAAAATTATACACAAAGACGTACAGAATGAAAAGAAGTATCTACTGGATCGTGGCGGTTGGGTGGCTGGCGGCCGGCATGGGGCAAGCGCAGACGGCCACCCCCACGCCTATCCTTCTGCGAGCGAACCTGGCCCAGACCTTCGCGCAGACCGCCTGCCCCTCGAATGCTCCCGCTGGCTCCCTGTGCCTGGACGTGACAGCGAAGGGCATCGTTGCGGGGCTGGGGCCTGTGGAGCTGCGCCGGCTGGTGCGCGTCAAGGGCGCCGCGTTCAACCCGGCGCAGCCCACCTGCGTTGAGGGCTATACCCGGGGCACGCTGAGCGTCTCCAAAACAGACACGCTGACCTTTGAAGGTCTGGGTCAGGTCTGCCTGTCCACGGGCATTGCGGGCTATCACCTCGTGGTGACGGGTGGCACCGGGCGGTATGCCGGCGTCGTGGGCGGCGGCGCAGTCACGGTGCCCCCGCCGGACTCCGGCAGCACAGGTCGGGAGCTGTGGGACGTTCTGCTTTATCCCGCTGCAGGCCGCTAAAGAGAGGTGACGGCCGGGCGCGCCCTGCCTGGTCGCCCCTGTGGGTGTCCCTTCCCAGGGAATCCCCCCTCAGCGGCCCACGGTCAGTTGAAAGCGATCGCGTCCGCCGCAGCCGGTCACGCGGGCCTCCAGCGAAAGCTCTGAGAAGGTGTAGTTGAGGTTGACCCGCAAGGAGTCGTCACGCACGGCGCGCAGGCTGAACGTGATCAGCGGCGTGCCCACCTCATCAAAGCCAGGGCTGGTGCCCAGCGGGAACCGGCGCGCGGGTGGCCACTTCACCTGACACGTCTTGAACGTGACGTGCACGCTGTCTCGAAGTCCAAGCTGGCGGCAGTTCAGGGGCCCTGTGGTCGTTATGGCAGTAGAGCGCTTGATGGCCTGCTGCAGTTGGTCAACCAGAACCTCGTACGCGGTCAGTTGATCAGCCAGGTGCACCAGACTGCCCTGGCCATGAGGACGGACCGTATAGACCTTGTCCGGCACAGCCAGCACGACCCACTGTTTGCCCTGCGGGGTTGGCGGCCCACCCCACGCCGCCGAGAGCAGCGCCGCGACCGTTGCGGGTGCCTGATTGGGGTAGACGGTGCAGGTGAAGTGAACCAGGGGCGTACTGGGGTGCGCACAGGGGACGTTGCGGTGCGGCAGGGTTTGCAGGGTGTCAGCGGCCCGCATCCCCTCGAAATCGAGTTGGCAGGCGCCCGCCGCGCTCCATACGCTCAGACCAGCCAAGCCCACACCCAGGATGCCTCTCCAGTTCACGGTGACTGCAGTTTACGTGCCCAGGCGCGGCTCGTCTGCCACATCTGGGTTGCGCAATCAAGAGGCGTCGGCCAGCGGTGACCGGCGGGACATTTGAAGGCCCACACGGGTCCTGTGCGGCCGAGCCCTTGAACGCTGGAGTCCGCATATCCGGTGAGGCAGTGCTGTCAATCCCCAACCAAACTCATGGGCCACCAATCGGGTATAGAACCGGATTCGCGCCGACACGCGCATGGAGAGCCCTGCTGTCTCGTCGGCCGCGCCCTGATTTTAGAGTTAAGCCCCTCGGCCGGGATGGCTTAGCCGAGGACAGCGCTTCGCCCCACCTGGGTCCGTCTGACACTCGATTCACCTCGGATTCTGGAAACCCTGCCCCCAATAGGTCTGGGCTTCGGGACTCGGCGACCGCCACACGGGCGCAGCGCAAAGTTGCCGGGCCGCTGCAGCTCTGGCAACGGCCCGGCTTTTCCTTCGGCCAGCTTTAGTCGTGGGCCACGGGCACCCGGTCCAGGGCGCGCAGCACGTCGTCAATCAGGTCGGTGGGGTCTTCAATGCCCACGCTCAGGCGCACAAGGCCTGGGGTCACACCCTGGCGCAGCAGCGCCTCCTCGCCCAGCAGGGCGTGGGTGGTGCTGGCGGGGTGGCAGATCAGGCTTTCCACATCGCCCAGGCTCACGGCCTGCGTGAACAGCTGCAGTTCGTCGGCAAAGGCCATCGCGGCGGCGCGCGATTCCAGCTCCACGCTCACCAGCCCGCCATAGCCGCTCATCTGGCGGGTGGCCACCTCGTGCCCGGGGTGGTTCGGCAGCCCGGGGTAGAGCACGGTCTTCAGGCCCGGGTGGCCCTGCAAGGCCAGGGCCAGGGCCTGCGCGCCCTCGCAGTGGGCGGCCATGCGCAGGGGTAGGGTTTTCATGCCGCGTAGGAACAGGTAGGCCTCGAACGGTCCCAGCGAGGCGCCTACATGCCGCAGCCCCACGCCGCGCAGTTCGGCCAGCAGGTCTGCTCGGGCCGCCACCACGCCCCCAATGGCGTCGCCGTGACCCCCCAGGTACTTGGTGGCGCTGTGCATCACCAGATCAATGCCGTGTTCGGCCGGCCGTGTCAGGGCCGGGGTGCTGAAGGTGTTGTCCACCACCGTCAGGGCACCCGCCGCCTGCGCCGAGCGCGCCACCCAGCCCAGGTCCACGATGTTCAGGCGGGGATTGGTGGGCGTTTCCACCCAGATCAGGCGGGTTTTGGGCCCAATCAGGGCGTCCATCGCTGTTTCGTCGGCGGCCTCGTGGACCACCACGCCGAACTTCGTGGCCACCTCGTGCAGAAAGCCGGTGGTGCCCCCGTACAGCGGCGCCACGAAAATCACCTCGTCGCCCGGCTGCAGCAGGGTCAAGCACACGGCCGAGACCGCGCCCATGCCGCTGGCAAAGGCCACCGCGTCGTCCAGCCCTTCCAGATCGGCCAGCTTGCGCTCGAAGGCGCGCACGGTGGGGTTGGTCAGGCGCGAGTAGAAATAGCCCTCTTCCTGACCGGCAAACAGCCGCTCGCCCCGGGCCGCGTTCCCGTAGCCAAAGGTGCTGGTGGCGTAAATGGGGGTGGCGTGGGCGCCCGTGGCTGAATCAAGACCATGCCCGGCATGCACGGCGCGCGTCCGGAACGCCTGTCTAGGGTTGTGTGCCATGCCCACACTGTACGGCACTCCCATGAACGAACGTTTGTTTTTTGCCCGGTGTCCAGTGGGGCCGATCACCCGTTGCTGTCTGGGACCCGGGGAATTCCGGCGCTGGGCGCTGGGAGAGGCTCGGCCGCCCAATGTCCCGTCCGGGCACAGACCGGGGTGATTCGCTGCAGGGTCAGGCCCGGGGCCGTGGCCGCCACGGCCAGAATGTGCGCAGAACCCAGCCAGCGCACCTGCAGGGTCCAGTCGTCGGCGGGAGCCCGGGGCCCGGCTTCCACCAGCGGCGCGGCGTTCAGGTCGGCCGGCACGCTCAGCTGGACCCGCTGCAGCCCAAAGGCCAGCCCGCTGCCGTGCGCCTTGAGCAGCGCCTCTTTGCAGGCCCAGGCGCGGTAGAACGCCCGCCCGTATTCCCCGGCAGGCCGCGCCTGCAGCCGGGCGCGCTCCAGTGGCCCCAGGGCCATGCTGATCAGCGCCGGGCTCAGGGGCCGCACCGCCTCGACATCCACGCCCAGCGGCTGCGCGCCAAGCGCCAGCGCCAGCAGGTCCCCCGTGTGGCTGAGGTTGAAGTGCAACCGGGCGGGCTCTGGGCCCTGTAGCAGGTAGGGCTTGCCATGTTCTCCCTGGCCGAACCTCAGTTCATGTGGATTGGCGCCCAGATGCGTGCCCAGCACCGTGCGCACCAGGGCCCGAGCCGCGACAGCGCGGGCCCGGGGCCCAGGGAGGGAAATGCCAGCCGCCCGCGCCTGTTCTTCGGGCGACAGCAGCGCCGCCAGGGGGGCAAAGTCCGGGGCGTGGGCCAGATAAACAGTGGTCGTGTCGGCCTTCAGCCTCACGGAGCAGGCGGGGTGCCGGGGCGCGCCACCCCATGCAGAAAGTCCTGGACGTGCTGCGCGGGGTCGAAGCCGGTTTCTATATCAAAGACTTCGCCCAGCAGAAGGATTTTGCCGGCCATCGGGCCCATGAAGGCGGCCATCAGGTCTTCGGGGGTGCGGCCCGGAAAATGACCAGCGGCTTGGTAGTGGAGGAACAGGCTGCGCAGGCTGTGCAGCAGCTTCTGGCGCAGCGGCGCCGACGCCTTGTGCAGCGCGGCGTGATAGGCGACTTCGGGCAGCAGGCGCAGAATCAGTCTGCGGTGGCGCCGGGCGAGGCGGTGGTACTGCTCGGCCACCCGCTGCAGGTCTGCTTCCAGGTGGCCGGTGGGGGAGAGCGCCGCTTCCTGATACCCGTTGGTGAGGGTCAGAAACACCTCGACAATCAGGTTGGCCTTGGTTTTGAACAGCCGGAACAGCGTCACTTCGGCCACGCCGGCCTGGGTGGAAATGGAGCGGGTGGTGGCGCGGCCAAATCCCTCCTGCGCCATCACCTCAATGGTGGCGTCCAGCAGCCGCTCCCGGGCGCCGGGCGCCGCTGGTGAATCCTGATCTGACATGCTGCCAAGGTAGACCATGAAAGTGGAGGTCGGCCTTCCCCGTGCCAGAGCGGAGTGTGGGCAGTGGGTGAGGATGGGTGGCGGGTGGTGGCCTGGGTCGGGCCGGAGAGTTGCGGTCATACAGAAGGGGGGCCACCACAGCCGCTTCTCTCCCTGAGCGTGGCTTGCCACCGTGCCCACTGCCCCCAGCACCCCACCTCCAGGCCCGTCGCCGCTGACAACCACCTCCCAGCGGCCTACGGTGATGTAAGCAAGCACTAACATACAGGGCGGTGTGGCTTCGGCCCTCTGGCGTGCTGCGGGGAGGGACATATGGACGCGGTGGAACTTCACAGGCTCACGAAGGTGTACCAGCGCGGGCGGCGCAGCGTTACAGTGGTGGATCAGCTGAATCTGAAGGTGCCGGCGGGCATCGTGTTCGGGTTTCTGGGGCCCAATGGCGCCGGCAAAACCACCACCATACGCATGCTCTGCGGCGTGCTGGCCCCGACCAGCGGCGAGGCGCAGGTGGCGGGCGCCAGCCTCCGGCACCCGGACCAGATCAAGGCGCGCATTGGGTACGCCAATCAGGCCGCCAGCGTCTACGGCGACCTGAGCGTGCAGGAGAACCTGCAGTTCAAAGCGGCGCTGTACCTGCCCAGCGCCGAGGTGGGCCCCGCCGTAGAACGGGTGATGGCCCGGCTGGCGCTGGAACCTTTTCGGCACACCGCCGCCGCGCAGCTGTCTGGCGGCTGGCGCCAGCGCCTGCTGATCGGCACAGCCATCATCCACAGCCCGCGCGTGATCTTTCTGGATGAACCCACCGCCGCCGTGGACCCGGTGGGGCGGCGCGAGCTGTGGGACACCATCTACAACCTGACGGCCGACGGCGTGACCGTGTTCGTGAGCACCCACTACATGGAAGAAGCCGAGCGCTGCCACCGCATTGCCATGATCGCCGGCGGGCGCCTGCTGGCCGAGGGCCGCCCCGAGTCCATCCGCGCCGCCACGCCAGGGCACTTCTATCAGTTCGAGCCCGCCAATCTGGTGGAGGGCCTGCACCGCGCGCGCACGGCGCCCGGGGTACGCGGCGCTTGGATCAGCGGCAACACCATCCGGCTGCTGGCCGACGGGGAGCTGCGTGTGGGGGCGTGGCCGGCGGGGCCTCCCCCCGCTCCCGCCCTGCCCACCCTGGAAGACGCCTTCGTGGCTCTGGCCCAGCGGGCCCAGGCCCCAGACCAACAGCCCCCCGCTCAAGGGGTGGCCTGACATGACCCAGCCCCATCCCTCCCTGCGCGCTGTCCACCGTCCTGGGCCCGCTATGGCCGCCCAGCGCACCCTCGCCATTGCCCGCAAGGAATTCATGCAGCTGCGCCGCGACCCCGTGCTGCTGCGCTTCATCCTGATTTTTCCGGTGGCGCTGCTGGTGATTTTCGGCTTTGCGCTGAACACCAAGGTGACCCACATTCCGCTGGTGGTGGTGGACGAATCGGCCGACCGGGTCAGTCAGAACCTGCAGCAGACCATGGGTGAGGATGACCGCTTCGCCCTGACCACCGCGCCGTCGCTGGCCACAGCCCTGGAACAGGTGCGTCAGGGCGAGGCCAGAGCGGCCCTGCACATTCCCAAAGGGGCGATCGACGCGGTGCGTGGAGACCAGTCGCTCGACTTCACGGTATACGTGGACGGCTCAGACCCCACGGTGAGTTCACAGATTCGTGCCAATGCCGCCGCAGCTGCGCAGGACACCGCGTCCACCATTGCCGCCGCCCGCGCCCTGCGGACGAACACCAGCGCCACGCCCCCCGTCTCCCCTGAAGTGAAGGTGCTGTTTAACCCCGATGACCGCACCGCCGTGTATATCGTGCCCGGCATGATCGGCCTGATTCTGACCCTGGTGGGCTGCCTGCTGACCGCTATCGTGATCGTGCGTGAGCGGGAAATGGGCACCATGGAGGGCCTGATTGCCACGCCCGTGCGCCCGCTGGAAGTGGTGTTGGGCAAGATCACGCCGTACTTTGTCTTCGGGCTGATTGACGCGGTGCTGGTGGTGCTGGCCGGCGTACTGGTGTTCCGGGTGCCGTTTCAGGGCTCGCCGCTGCTGCTGGCCGGCGCCATGCTGCTGTTTATCCTGGGCTCGCTGGGCGTGGGGATCGTGATTTCCACCTTCGTGCGCACCCAGATTCAGAGCGTGTTCTGGATCATCGCCTACTTCTTTCCCAGCATCTTTCTTTCGGGGTTGTTCTTTCCGCTGGAAGGCATGGTGCAGCCCTTTGGCTTTATTTCGCATCTCGTGCCCCTGCGCCACTTTCTAGAGCTGGCGCGCGGCGTGATGATTCGCGGCGCCGACCTCTCGCACCTCGCCACGCCCATGCTGGCCCTGGCGCTGTTCAGCGCCGCCACGCTGCTGATCGCCAACTTCCGCTTCAAGAAGACGCTCTGAGGGCAGCCGCACCAGTGAGCGTCAGACGGCTTCCGAATCATCCGTGACCGCCCCTGCGCCTCGGTGCTTGCACGCCGCTCCGCTCCCGGTGTTCCTGCTCTGCTGCGCCGCTCTGCCAGCCCCTCCGGTCGGGTTTACCCGTTTGGATGGACCGGAATCCTCAGCACTGGTTCGGACACGTTTGAAGCCTGTTGAGCTGAAGCTTGTTGAGGGGGCCGTTCCGAAAACGTCGTTTGGGCTGCTGCGCCCGCTTACCCCCCTCCCCGCCTCCCCCACAAGTGGCGAGGAGCAAAAATGCCATGTTGATCTTTGCTCGTTGCCGTGGACGCTCAGCCTGTCTGAACCATGAGCCGGAGAGGAGACGGCGCTGAACGGCCCGCATCTCCCTTGATTGAGGGATGCGGGCCGTTCAAGCGGTTTTAGAGAAGAGGCACTGCCTTAAGCCGAGCCGCCCGCCGTGCCCACAGCCTGACGCTCCGTGGCCTCGGCCTTGTCGCCCTGCAGGCGGCGGTAGGTCGCCAGGGCCTGGGCCACCACCTGATCCATGTTGTAGTAACGGTAGGTGGCCAGCCGGCCCACAAAGGTCACGTCGGTGCGGGTGCGGGTCAGGGCCTCGTACTTCTTGTACAACTCAGCGTTTTCGGGGCGGGGCACCGGGTAGTAGGGATCACCCTCGGCGCGGGGGTACTCGTAGACCACGCTGGTGTGCGGATGGCGCTGCCCGGTGATGTGCTTGAACTCGCTGATGCGGGTGTAGCCGTAGTCGTTGGGGTAGTTCACGGTGCCCACGGCCTGAAACTGCTCGACCGGGTGCGTTTCGTGCACAAAGTCCAGGCTGCGGTAGGGCAGCTTGCCGTGGCAGTGGTCAAAGAAGGCGTCCACCGGGCCGGTGTAGATCATGTGGCCCCAGGGCACCAAGTCCACAATTTCACGGTAATCGGTGTTCAGCATCACTTTGATGTTCGGGTGATCCAGCATCGCCTCGAACATGCGGGTGTAGCCGTGCAGCGGCATCGCCTGATACGTATCCGTGAAATAGCGGTTGTCGCGGTTGGTGCGTGTGGGCACCCGGGCCGTCACGGAGGCGTCCAGTTCGCTGGGGTCCAGGCCCCACTGCTTGCGGGTATAGCCCCGGAAGAACTTCTGATACAGGTCGCGCCCCACCTTGGAGACCACCACGTCCTCGCTGGTGCGCACCTGCTCCACCGGCTCGGCCACCGAGGCGAAGAAACTTTCCACCTCAAAGGCCGTGAGGTTCAGGCCGTACAGCCCATTGACCGTATCCAGGTTGATGGGAATGGGCAGCTGCTGCCCGTCCACGCTGGCCAGGACCCGGTGCTCGTAGGGCCGCCACGCGGTAAAGCGCGACAGGTACTCGAACACGTCCTTGCTGTTGGTATGGAAAATGTGCGGGCCGTATGGGTGAATCAGAATCCCGGCGTCGTCGTAGCGGTCATAGGCGTTGCCGCCAATGTGTGGGCGGCGGTCCACAATCAGCACGCGCTTGCCGGCGTCCCGGGCCAGACGCTCGGCTAGCACCGCGCCGGCAAAGCCTGCGCCCACGATCAGGTAGTCAAAGCCGCCGTTCCTGGGCAAAGGGGCCGCCTCAGTCATTGGCGCCTGCCATCTGGGCGCTGGCCACGCGGGCGGCCGGCTGGGCGGCCAGCGGCTCAATGTGGCGGTCCATCGCCTGCCACGTGGCGTCCCAGGACTGCTGCGACAGCAGGGCGTCGGCGCGTTCCAGGCGGTGGGCGGCGGCGGGGGTGCCGCGCTCGGCCAGGGCGGCGGCGCAGGCGGCTTCAAAGGCGTCGGCGCCGTCGGCAATGCGCACCAGTTCACGCTCGCCGTAGGGGCGCACCACGTCGCGGATACCGGTGGACACCACGCTCAGGCCCGCCGCGAGGTATTCGGGGGTCTTCGTGGGGCTGATGAACTCGGTGGCCGGGTTGTGGGCAAAGGGCAGCAGGCCCACGTCCCAGTGCGCAAAGTAGCCCGGCAGTTCGGCGTAGGGTTTCATGCCCAGGTAGTGCAGATTCGGCCCCTGGGGCAGCGTGGCCTGGTCAATCTTGACCACCGGGCCAATCAGCACAAACTGCCACTCCGGGCGGCGCCGGGCCACCTCGCCCAGCAGGGCCACGTCCAGGCGCTCATCAATGACGCCGGCAAAACCCAGCCGGGGCCCTGGAATGCCCGCCTGATCATCGGGTTGCGGCGGCAGGGCGCGCGCCTGCCGGAAGTGGGCGGTGTCCACGCTGGAGGGAAAGGGGTGCACGTTGGGGTGCCGGGCCGTCTTGGCCTCGTAGAGCCGGTGCCCCCCGGTGAACACCACGTCGGCGCGGCGGAACAGCTCGTCCTCGCGGGCGCGCAACTCGGGTGGGGCGCCGTGGAAGTTGGCCAGTTCGTCCATGCAGTCGTAGATCACGGTGCGGGGCGTCAGCAGGTCGGCCACCGGCAACTCCATGGGGGTGTAGACCCACAGGTCGTATTCCGGCACGTCCTCAGCGTCCAGGAACTCGGCCAGCACGGCGGCCGTGCGCGCCTGCGACTCGGCCGGGCTGTGGCCCACCTCAATGTAAGGGGTGCAGACCACCACGCCCGAGGGCTCGCGGCGCACCTGCAGTCGGTCACGCCACTCGCCAAAATGGGGCTCTTCAACGTAGTACACGGTGCGGGTGCGCGCCGCACGGGTCATGAGGTGCTGGGGGCGCTGAAACACGAAATCCCAGCGGAGGTGGGCCAGCACAACCAGAGCCGGGCAGGATGACTGAATAGGGGACATGAGGGCCTCCTGCCCGGGGAGCGGGCATGACAGGAAAAGGGATGTGCAGTGACCGGATTGCCACTCGGATAGGCTGGACTATAAACTGTGCGTCCTGCACGCATTTTTCGGTGATCTTTAATCCTTCTGATGCTGGCAGGAGAGCTGGGTAAAGCCCGCTTCATGCAGCGGCGGGCCACCCCTGCATCTGAAGCCAGCGTCAGGCCAAAGGAACAGCGTGCAGAGGAGGATTTTCCCGCTGCACGCCGTGGTCCCACGTGCGGCCAGCCTCTACCCGTTGATCAGTTCGCCGCCGTTGGGGTGAATGACCTGCCCGGTGATGTACGTGCTGTCATCGGACGCCAGGAACACGAAGGCCGGGGCCACCTCGGCGGGCTGACCCGCGCGGCCCAGCGGCACATCCTGGCCGAACTTGCCCACCTTGTCGGCATCGAAGGTGCTGGGAATCAGCGGCGTCCAGATGGGCCCGGGGGCCACCGCATTCACGCGAATCTTTTTCTCGGCCAGGTTGCCACTCAGGCTGCGGGTAAAGGCCACAATGGCGCCCTTGGTGCTGGAATAGTCCAGGAGCTCGGGGCTGCCCCGGTAGGCGGTGACGCTGGTGGTGTTCACGATGCAGTCGCCTTCTTGCAGGTGCGGCAGCGCGGCCTGCACCAGATAGAACATGGCAAAGATGTTGGTGCGGAAGGTGCGCTCCAACTGCTCGGGCGAGATGTCGGTGATGCTCTTTTGTGGGTGCTGCTCGGCGGCGTTGTTCACCAGCACGTTCAGGCCACCCAGGGTCGACACGGTGCGCTCCACCGCCTGCTGGCAGAAGGCGGGATCGCCCACGTCGCCGGCCAGCAGCAGGCCCCGGCGGCCCTCGGCTTCAATCATCTGCAGGGTGGCGCGGGCGTCCTCAGATTCGTCGAGGTACACAATCGCCACGTCTGCGCCTTCGCGGGCAAAATGCACAGCCACGGCGCGGCCGATGCCGCTGTCGCCCCCAGTGATCAGGGCCACCTTGCCGGCCAGCTTGTCGCTGCCCCGGTAGCCCTCGCGGATCACCACGGGTGCGAGGCTCATGTCGGCCTCGTGGCCGGGCTGCTCCGATTGGGTCTCGGCGGGGGTCTGTTCGGGCATCTGGTCAGCGGGAGCGGTTTCCGGCTGTTCGGTCGGGGTACGGTCGTCTTGGGTCATGAACACTCCTGAAGGCCGCTGGGGGCGGGGGCCTGTGGCCGCTGTTCAGTCTGGGGGGCAGGTGAACATGCCAGGGGAGGAACGGGTGAAGCGGGGTTCATGTCGGTTTGGTGAAGGTGGCGGGTTCTGTGCTGTGTGCGCCTCCCCTCAGGCCAACGGGGGCCAGGGGTGCGGTGCGGGCCGGGGGGTAGGCGGGCACAGCGCCGTCCATTCGGGCCCCGCGCCGGCCCACCAGCGGCCCAGGGCCTGCTCCAGCGGCGGCAGGGGCCAGCCCCGCGCGCTGAGCAGCGCCGGTCCAGAGGCCGCAAAGCCCAGTTCCAGCACGTCCAGCCCGGCGGTGCCCGGCAGGGAACGCCCGGGGGCCGGCGCCTGCTGACCCAGCAGCCCGGCCAGCTTCCAGTGCCACTCGGCCAGGGTCAGCGGGGCGCCGTGCGTCAGGTGCCACACACCGCGCTCGCCGTCCATCAGCAGGTTCAGGGCCTCGTTCAGCAGGTCCGGCGCATACACCGGCGACACCAGCAGGTCGCCTCCGGCCAGCGGCAGGCCCGCGTGCAGCGCCCCCAGCACGGACGCCGCGCTGTCGTGGGGCTCGCCTGTACCGAACACCGCGCCTGGGCGCACCACCAGCGCCTGTGGGCAGCGGTCCAGGACCCAGCGTTCGGTCTGCGCCAGCAGCCGCGCGGCGGCGCCCAGCGGCGCAGGCGGCGCCTGTTCATCGCAGGCCACCGGACCAGCGGCCCCCAGGACCTGCGCCCCCGAGAAGGTCAGCAGCGGCAACCCCAGGGCCGCGCAGGCCTCCGCCAGCCCCGCCGCTGGGCGCCCCACCAGCCCGCACGGCAGATTCACCACCGCCCAGGGCGCCGCCGAGCGCAGCACCCCGGCGCGGTCTTCGGGCGTCAGGCGGGTCCAGAGGCGCGGGTCCAGGGTGAGGTTCGGCAGGCCACGCACCGCGCAGGCCTCGCGCAGCAGCTGACTCAGGCGCCCGCTCCCGCCCACGATCAGCAGCGGGGGACCACCGGGGACCTGGGCTTCCACCGCGCCGTGCGGGGGATACAGCAGGCGTCCGGCCCGTGCCCACCAGCCGGGAGCGGCGTGGGGCCCCCGGGCAGGGGCCTCGTCCCGGGCCAGTGCCCGCGCCAGATGGGCCAGCGCCGTGGGGCGCGGCTGGGGGGCACGTACATCCCACAAACCGCTTTCGTAGTGCCCTTCGCGGCGGGTCAGCAGGCTGTTCCATTCAAAGGCCCCGAAGGTGGCCCAGGCGGTCACTGCGCGCACATCGGCGCCCTGGGCCTGGGCTTCACGCGCGCCCTGCCACGCGGTCCACAGCCAGCGCAGTTGCTCCTCGCGGGTGCAGTTCAGGTGAACCTCGGTGATCGCCAGGGGGCGGCCATAGCGCGCGTGGGCCTCCAGCAGCCGGGCCTGGGGGCCGCCGTGCGGCGCGCCCAGCACCCGCACCGCTTCCACATCGGCGTAGGCTTCGTGGCCGTTGCCGCCGTGGCTGCAGGCCGGATAGTGCGCCAGCCGCTCGTCCAGAAAACGCTCGCCGGTCACGTACACGTTCAGCCCCAGCACGTCTGGCGGGCAGGGTTGATCGGCAAACCAGCCCAGTTCTGCTTCGGTGGCTCCGGCCCAGCGCAGGTAGCCCCACATCGGATGCTCCGGGGTCACACGGCCCTGCAGCAGGTCGAAGGTGAGCCAGCGCCGCTCGTTTTCAAAGTCTGCCTGGGCTTGCAGGTGCGGGGTGCTGTGGGTGCGCCCCAGGTCCTCGGTCTGGATCAGCTGCGCGTGCGGGTTGATCTCACGGATGGCCTGCATCGCCAGCACGGTGGCCTGCAGCTGGTGTTTCAGGGCCAGCCAGCAGCTGCGCTCGTCGCGGCCGTGGGGGTACCAGTGACCGTACAGCCCCGAAAAGCGCGCGGTGGTCAGCGGCTCGTTCACTGGCGTGTAGGCCGAGAGCGCCGGGTACCGCTGTGCCACCGCGCGGGCGTAGGCCACCAGCCCCGGCACGAATTCGGGGTCCAGCAGGTGGGTGTGGCGGGGCCCGCCGCCGTGGTGCACCAGCCCCGCAATAGGCTGCACGCCCCGGCGCTGCAGGCGCGCGATTCGTTCATCGGCCCAGCGCCAGTCGGCGGCCTCCGGGCCCTGGGGGGCGGTGCGCTCCCACAGCAGGGCGAGGCGCACCGCACTCACCCCCAGGTCGGCCAGCCGGTCCATGTCGTCCGGGCGCTCATCGGTGCCGCACAGGACCTGCTGGTCCAGCGTCATGTCACGCACGCGGCTCACGGTGGGTTCAATGCCGGCCCACAGGGCCAGGGAGGGGCGGGTCATGCGGGGTGCGCCGCGCTGGACAGCAGGCGCTTGGCGCTGTACATGGCCTCATCGGCCCGGATTAGCCAGTCGGTGGCCGATTCGCCTGCGCGCAGCGGCGCCGCCCCCAGGTCCACCCGCAAGGTGCCCGGGCCATCCGGGCCCTGTACCCAGGCCAGGGCCGCGTGCAGCCGTTCCAGCAGCGCCTGGGGCGAGGAACTGGGCTCCAGCAGCAGGGCAAACTCGTCGCCGCCCAGCCGGTAGGCCCGGCCGGGCCGGGGGCACAGCCGGTCCAGGGCGTGCGCCAGCGTCATCAGCACCCGGTCGCCTTCCACGTGCCCGTAACGGTCATTGATCTGCTTGAACCGCTGCACGTCCAGCAGCGCCAGGGTGAGTGGGCGGAACCTTGCCTGCGCCGCGTCCAGGTCGGCCATAAAGGCGCGGCGGCCCAGCAGCCCGGTCAGGGGGTCGTGGCGGGCCTGGTGTTCCAGGTGGTCGCCGCGCCGCGCCTGACACAGCAGCAGTTCCAGGTGCCCGGCGCACAGGTCCAGCAGGTGCTGCTCCTCGGTGGTCACGGGGCCCTGCGGCACGAGACGCAGGGTGCAGGCCCCCGCGCCCTCCGGGCCAGTCTGCACCTGCACCGGCTGGCCCAGGCGCCCGCTGAGTTCCTGAACCGTTCGGTCCAGCAAGGTCTGGGCGCTGCAGGCATCCTGCGCCGCCGCGCGCAGCACCGCGATCAGGGCCTGATCCGTGGTGTGGTCACTCATCATTTCGGGCCTCCGGGGCATTCACCGGTGGAAGGGGGGTCGCCAGTGGCGCTGTGCGCGGCCCTGGGAAAGGTGGCCCCCACAACTCGGGGCCGGGCACGAATACCGCATGGGAACGGAAAAAAAGAAGCAAGCACCCGGGCATGCCCCAGGGTAAGACAGGCCGCCGCCGCCGCCATTTGGGCTCAATTAAGTCAAATGACAGGGTTTCCGAGAGCCGCCTGAAGACGTCTTCATATTTGGAGCAGGGGATAGGGCCACAGAGGACGTCAAGAACACAGCTGCCTGAAAAGCGCCGTTTCTCACCAGGTCACTCCTTCAATGGTGTGGCCCGTACTCAATAGGAAGTCGAGCAGGCCAGAAGGGAACCGTCGTCTGAGCCGCTGGGGCCGCCGCTCCCCTCCAAACCTCTGCGTTGCAGCTTTGCGAGTTCACCGCAAGGCAGAAAGGGAAAAGCAGCGTGTTCGTGGAAGAGCACGCTGCAGACTGCTGCACTCGTCCAAACCATTGCCCTTTCAATTTGCTTCCACATCATCCTCTTGGACAGTGGTCGCGGAACGTGCTGGGCTTGTGCCCCCCTCAGCTGGTCAACGGGGCGTGGCTGCGCGGCAGGCTGGCGGTGCCGAACCAGTACAGGTTCAGCAGTTCCACCACGCGCAGAAACTCGGCCATGGTGGAGGGCTTACTCAGGTACGAGTTGGCCTGCAGGGCATAGGCGCGCTGCACATCCGCCTCGGCGTTCGAGGTGGTGAACACCACCAGCACAAGGTGGCGCAGCGCAGGGTCGGCCCGTACCGCCGCCAGCACCTCAAAACCGCTGACCCGGGGCATGTTCAGGTCCAGCAGGATCAGGTCAGGCAGGGCCGCACTGCCCAGGGCCGCGCGCAGCTGCCGCAGGGCTTCCTCGCCGTCCCGGGCCACCTGCAGCTGCACGGGCACCCCGGCCATCTCCAACGCGGCTTCCAGCAGAAAGATGTCGGCCTCGTTGTCCTCGACCAGCATCAGGTGCATAGGGTTACGGGCCATGGGGGGCCTCCGGCGGGTCAGGTAGGGTCAGGGTCAGGGTGCTGCCCTGGCCGGGCACCGAGCGCAGCGCCAGGTGGCCGCCGTGCCGCTCGGCAATCTTGCGGCACAGTGCCAGGCCAATGCCGTTGCCGGGTGACCGCTCCCGGCGTTCCAACCGCTGAAACAGACCGAACACCTTGTCATGGTATTCCGGCGCAATGCCCGGCCCCTGGTCCTGCACTGACAGCGTCCAGCCCTGGCCGGCGCGGGCCCCGAACACCCGCACCTGGGGCGGCGTGCCCCCAAAGGTCAGCGCGTTGCGCAGCAGGTGGTGCAGCAGGGTCCGCAGGCCTTCGGGGTCGCCCACAACCGTGGGCAGGGCGCCCACCTCGACCTGGGCGCCGGTCTGCTTTAGTTCGGGGGCCAGCTCGGCCAGGGCCTGCTTGGTCAGCGCGCCCAGGTCGGCCGGGCGCCGCGCGGGCGGGGGCGCCGAGAGCAGGGCGGTGTAGGTATAGAGGTCGGTGGTCAGGCTGCGCAGGCGTGCCGTTTCCTGGCGCAGAAAGCTCAGCATGCGCTCGCCGCTCTCGTCCAGCTGCGTGCGGTAGCGCAACTCGAACAGGTCGGCAAACTGGGTGATCAGCCGCGTGGGCTCCTGCAGGTCGTGGGCAATCACAAAGGCGTACTGGCGCCACTCCATGTTGGCGCGTTCCAGTTCGGTGTTCAGGGCGCGCACCACCCCCAGGCGCTCGCCCAGATGCGCGGTCAGGGCCAGCTGCAGGTCGCTCGCCTCTTCCAGTTCGCCGGGGTACCACGGCGCCGCGCGCCCCCGCACCGTCTGCAGGTAGGTCTCGAAGGACTGCCGGGGGCCCAGTTCGCTCTTGGCGGCCTCGGGCGGCGCGCCCCCCCAGGCCACCTGCGTGGTCAGTCCCGGGCGCAGCCATACCACGCCCTCCTGCCACCCGGCCCCCACCCGGATGGCCAGCAGGCCACAGGCGGCGTCGCCCAGGGGCGTTTCTGGCCACAATTCACGCAGCGACTCGGTGTGCACCACCGGGTCCGGCTGGGTACGCAGCCACGTCAGCAGGGCTTCCACCTGGGCATCGGCCAGGGGGGGGCCACACACGCGCCAGTGCCCCTCAAAAAACACCACCGCGCGCTCGGCCCGCATCAGGCCCGGCAGGTCCAGCTCCGGCGCGCTGAGGGTCTCCAGCGGCGAGACCGAATGCGCCGCCGCCGCCAGAATCCGGGTGCGCCGGGCCAGCAGGGTTTGGCGAAAGGCGTCGGTGTCTGCGCGGGCCTTGACGCCCAGCTGCAGGTTCAGCAGTCGCCCCAGGTAGTCCAGGGCGGTGCGGGTGGCCGGGGGCACCACATGGGGCGCGCCGTGGTGGCAGGCAATCAGGCCCCACAGCTGCCCGCCCTGCACCAGCGACACCGACAGGCTGGCGCGCACGCCCATGTTGCGCAGGTACTGCAGGTGCATGGGCGAGGTGGCGCGCAGCACCGCGCCGCCCAGCGGGGTGGGGGCGCCGGTCTGCGGGTTCAGCCGGGGTTCCAGCGGGGCCGGCGCGGCCTCGGTGTCGGCGGTCAGGCGCAGCAGGTGGCGCACGTACAGCGCGCGGGCCTGCGCCGGAATATCGGCTTCGGGAAAGCGGTGGCCCAAAAAAGGCTTCAGCTCTGGCTGGCACGCCTCGGCGATCACCTCGCCGCTGGCGTCCGGGGCAAAACGGTAGATCATCACCCGGTCAAAGCCGGTCAGGTCGCGCACCCGCTCGGCGGCCACCTGCACCAGCTCGGCCAGGGTGGCAGCCCCCTCCAGGGCAAAGGCGGCGTTGCGCAGGGCCTGCGGCCCGGTGGCGCTTTGGGGCTCGTCGGCTTCCAGTTCCAGCACCAGCAGCGCGTCCACGCGGTGGGCCGTCAGCGCCCAGGTGCGCTCAGCGCGGCGCAGCAGCGCGCGGTACTGCAGGGCGTCGGGCACCCCGGGGGGCAGCGCCGCCAGCAGGGGCGGCAGTTCATCGGCCCCCAGCAGGGTCGCCAGCCCCTGCCCCAGCAGCGCCGATGGGGCTACCCCCAGCAGGGCCTCCAGATTCGCGCTCACCTGCAGCACCTGCAGGCTGTCCGCGTCGGCGGTCAGCAGCGCGCCGTGAGGCTGCACGCTGCCGGGCAGGTGAATGGGCTCACGCTCGCAGTTGTCCCCGGTGATGGGCGGGCCGCCCAGGTAGGTGGGGGGCAGCAGCCCGGCTTCTGGCCCCGTCACGCGGCCACCCGGCTCAGGGCCTGGGCAAAGCGGGCAAAGGCGGCCTGCGCGCCCGCAAGCACCGCCGGGGCCTGCGCGGGGGTAACCTGCGCGGTCATGGCCTCGCCAAAGGCGCGCCACATGGCGCCCGTGGCCCGGCCGTACCCGTGAAAGTAGGCGCCGCCCGCCTCCGGGCTCAGGCCCAGCGTGCCCTGCAGGTGGCGCGAGATCACCTGCCCGCCCAGCGTGGCGCCTTCCAGCACGTACAGGGCCCCCAGCGCGCCGGGCAGGTCCAGCGCCGGGCCAGCCACGAGCGGTAGGGGGGGCACGGCGGCGCCCAGCGCAGCCAGATCGCGGCGCAGCAGCGGCGTTTTCTGGCGCTGGGCGGCCAGGAAGGCGCCGGGCAGGTCCAGTGCCTGCACCTGGGCGTCCAGCGGGGCCACTGCCCAGTACACCTGAGAGAGCAGCTGCGTGTACTCGGCCCGGGTGAGATCGGGGCGCAGCACGGGCATCTGGGCCTCCACCGCGTCATGCAGGGCGGCCGTGGCCTCCTTGAGCTGCGTCATGATCATAAATGCCTCTGACCCTAGCATGTGGGGCCAAGCTCAACAGGAGCCGCAGATCACAGGGGCCCGGGCCCGCGCCTCCTGGGGCGCGCGGACGGTACACTCCTGGGGTGTCCCCCCCCGCCGAGGAGGCCGTCCCGGGAACCTTCGCCCTGACCGGCGCGCAGGCCCAGCAACTGCTGACGGTGGCACGCGCCCTGTTCCGCGCCGTCAGCCGCACCGATGTCAAGCGCGTGATTCTGGACGAGGCCCTGCGCGTCACTGGGGCCTACGGCGGCACCCTGATCAACGTGCTGGACGACCAGACGCTGTATCTGGTGCGTGCCAGCGGCTACGACCAGCCGCTGGAAGACACGTGGCAGCACTTTCCCATGGACCCGGCTTACCCCGTGGTGCAGGCCATTCAGGAGCGCCGGGCAGTGTTCGCCTCGCTGCCCGAACTGCGCGGGCGTTTTCCCACCTTCGTGCCGCTGCTGCAGCCGCAGACCCGGGCGGTGGCCGCCATTCCGCTGATGGCGCGCGGACAGGTGCTCTCGGCCCTGACGCTGTCGTTCCGCGAGGAGCAGGCCCTGACGCCGGAGCGGCAGGCGTTCTTGCTGCTGCTGGTGGACCTGTGCGCCGAGGCCCTGGAGCGCGGGCGCCTGCACGACGCCCAGCAGCGCGCCCGCGAACGCGCCACCGTGCTGTCGGAGGTCAGCCGCGTGCTGGCGGCCTCGCTGGACGTGCAGGAGACCCTGGAGCGCATCACCACGCAGGTGATTGCCCACCTGGCCGACTGGTGCGCGGTGTACCAGGCCGACGAGGCGGGCCGCCCCCAGCTGGCGGCCGTGGCCCACCAGGACCCGGCCCGCGTGGCGCGCCTGCGTGGGCTGCTGGCGCGCTTTCCCTCTGATCCGGCGTCGCCGGGCAGCGCCGCCTGGGTTCTGGCGACTGGGCAGGACGTACTGCTGAGCGTGATTCCCCCCACCCTGCTGGACAGCCTGCCCACCCCGGAGCAGCGCCAGGGGGTGGCCGACCTGGGGCTGCACTCGCTGATTCAGGTGCCCATGAACGTGCGCGGGCGCCGGGTGGGGGTGCTGGGCGTGGCGTCCTCGCATCCGTCGCGCACCTACGGCCCCGACGACCTGGAACTGGTGCGCGAACTGGCCGGGCGCGCCGCCCTGGCCCTGGACAACGCCGAGCTGTACGAAGCCGCGCAGTTCAGCGCGCAGCGCTACCGCTCGCTGGTGGACGCCACGCGCCAGACCGTGTGGACCAACAGCGCCAACGGCCAGATGCTGGGCGAGCAGCCCGGCTGGGCCAAATTGACCGGGCAGCCGCGCGAGGTCTACGAGGGCGCCGGCTGGGCCGAGGCCCTGCACCCCGAGGACCGCGCCCCCACCCTGGCCGCGTGGCGCCGCGCCGTGGACGCGCAGGCCATCTACGAGGTTCGACAGCGCGTGCGCGTGGTGAGCGGCGAGTACCGCCACTTTCATGTGAAGGCCGAGCCCGTCAAGAACGCCGACGGCACCATCCGGGAATGGGTGGGCGTGCACACCGACATCACCGATCAGCTGGCGGCCGAACAGGAACTGCGTGACCGCGAGGCCCGCTACCGCGCCCTGGTGGAACACGCCGCCGTGGGCGTGGGCCGCACCGACCACCAGGGCCGCTGGCTGGATGTGAACCACGCGGCCGAAACGCTGCTGGGCTACACCCGCGCCGAACTGCTGCACCTGACCTCTCAGGACGTGACCCACCCCGAGGACCGACGCGAGGGCGACACACACCCGTACCACCAGCTGGTGGCCGGGCTGCGCGAGGCCTTTACCCTCGAAAAACGCTACGTGCGCAAGGACGGCGAGGTGGTCTGGGCCGTGACCACTGTGTCGGCGGTGCGCAGTCCTGGGGGCGAATTCGAGTACGCCGTGGCGGTGCTCAACGACATCACTGCGCGCAAGCAGGCCGAGGAACAGGCCCGGCAACTGGCCCGGGTGATTGAAGAAACGGGCGACTTTGTGGCCATGGCCAGCCTGGAGGGCGAGGTGCAGTACCTCAACCCCGCTGGCGGCGCGCTGGTGGGCCTGCCCCAGGACGACGCCCCCGGCCTGCGCGTGGCCGACTGTTTTCTGCCCGGCGACCTGCCGTTCGTGCAGGAGGTGATTCTGCCCACCACCCGCGCCCAGGGCCGCTGGACCGGCGATTTCCGTCTGCGGCACTTTGGCACCGGCGAAGCCATTGACGTGAATTACAACCAGTTCGTGGTGACCGACCCCGCTTCCGGCGCGCCGATGGCCCTGGCGACGGTCTCCCGCGATATCCGCGAGCGCAAGCGCATAGAGGCCGAGGTGCGCGCCCTGAACGTCGCCCTGGAAGAACGCGTGGCGGAGCGCACGGCCGAATTGCAGCAGGCCAACCGCGAACTGGCGCGCAGCAACACCGAACTGGAACGCTTTGCCTTCGTGGCCTCCCACGACCTGCAAGAGCCTCTGCGCAGCATCGCGTCCTTTTCTGAACTGCTGGACCGGCGCTACGGCGGGCGCCTGGACGACCAGGGCCGCCAGTACCTGGGCATCGTGACGCGCGGCGCCCAGCGCATGAAAAGCCTGATTGACGACCTGCTGGTGTTCTCGCGCCTGAACGCCGTGCACGAGCCGTTTACGCAGGTGGACATGAACGCGGTCCTGCGCGAAGCCCTGGCGCGGCTGCACGCGGCCACCGAGGCGGCAGGCGCGCAGATCAAGGTGGGCCCCCTGCCGGTGGTGTCCGGCGCCCCCGAGGAACTGACCCGGCTGGTACAAAACCTCCTGGGCAACGCCCTGAAGTTCCGCCGCGACGGCGTGCCGCCCGAGGTGTGCGTGTTGGCGCAGGCAGAAGCCGGGCTCTGGCACTTCACCGTGGCCGACAACGGCATTGGCATTGAGCCGCAGTACCAGCACAAAGTCTTCGAGATGTTCCAGCGCCTGCACATCCGTGACCGCTACGAGGGCACCGGCCTGGGGCTGGCCATCGTGCGCAAGATTGCCGAGCGCCACGGCGGCGCCGTGTGGCTGGACAGCGAGCCCGGGCGCGGCACCACCGTGCACTTCACCCTGCAGGCCGATCACCCGCCGGAAGGCAAGGGCTCGGCCTGAGGAAGAGTGGAGGAGGGGGACTGTGCGAGAGTTCCTTCCAGAAGCGGAGCAGACATGAAAGGCATCTCGCGCTCGGTCGGGGTCAGCCACCGTTTCCTGCAGGCTGGACGCTGTGCAGAACCCCTCATCGCTGAACCCTGTTTGTTTGCCTCAATGAAGTAAAGCCACGTGAGCGCCAGAAACCAGCTTGACACTCACGGCGGCTGTGTAGAGCTGCCCGCAAACCCGCACAGGAGAGCCTCCTCCTCTTATGCCCGCTGGGTGTCGCGGCGGCGGCGTTTGGCGGCGTACATGCGCTCATCGGCCAGGGCCAGCCGGGTGGCCACACTGTCGGCCTCGGCCCAGCGCACCACGCCGGCGCTGGCGCCCGTGCGCTGCACCGTGATCTGTTTGGCAGCCCCCATCGCCACGTCCACGCGTTCCAGCACGTCGTCCTCCGGTTGATCGGGGACCAGCAGGGCAAATTCGTCGCCGCCCACGCGGTAGGCCGCGCCGCCTTCGCCTGCCTGCGAGGCCAGTGCAGCGCCGAACACCTGCAGCAGGCGGTCTCCCTGGGCGTGGCCCTCGGTGTCGTTCACGCCCTTCAGGCCGTCCACATCCACCAGCGCCAGGGTAAAGGGTTCGCCCGCCGTCTCACGGCCCTCCAGGTCTTCATCGAAGGCCCGGCGGTTAAAAAGTCCCGTCAAGGCGTCCTGGCGGGCCTGTTCGTGGATCTGCTGCAGGGCGGCGTGGCGCTGCAGGGCGTGGCGGATGGTTCGGCCTGCGGCTTCCAGCAGCGTGCGGTCCCCGGAGCGCCAGTCGGTCACGGCGTGCTCGCGCAGCCGCACCGCCATTAGCAGGGTGGGCCCAGCCTCGCCCTCGCCTAGCGGCAGCCAGGCCACCTGCGCCACACCCGCCTCAACCACCTCGGGCAGGGCCTGGGGGTGCGCCGCGTAGTCCTGCAGATACAGCGGCCGGTCCAGCCCGCGCAGGGTGCGGGTCACGCCGCCTTTCAGGTGGGGCAGCTGCTCGGCCAGCGCCAGCAGCTGGGGGGGCAACCCCGGCTGGTGGTGCGCGGCCTGCACGTTGAAGGTCTCGCCGTGCCACGTCATCAGCGCGGCGTAGTCAGCGCCAATAGCTTCACTGATCAGCGAGGCCGCCGCCAGCGTGGCCGCCTCTGGTTCCAGGTCCAGGTCCATCAGGCTGCTCACGCCTTCGAGAATGCGGGCCTGTTCCAGCGTGCGGCGCAGTTCGGTCACCTGCTGGCGCTGGGCGTGGGCGTCGTGCTGCGCTTCCAGCTGCTGCCGGCGCAGTTCCAGCTCATTCATGGCGATGGCCGCCAAGTCCTGCAGGGCCTGCAGGTCCTCGGGGCCCAGGGGATGGGGCTTGTCGTCGGTCACGCACAGGGTGCCAATGCGGTGCCCCGCCGGGGAAATCAGCGGCGCGCCCGCGTACATGTGGATATGCGGCGCCCCCGTCACCATCGGGTTCTGGCGAAACCGGGGGTCCCGGGGGGCGTCTTCCACGACCAATGGGCCGTCATCCAGAATGGTCCAGGCGCAGAAGGAATCGTGCCGGGGCGCGGTGGTGTCGCCCAGGCCATAGGCAGATTTGCCCCATTGGCGGTACTGGTCCACCAGGTTCAGCACCGCCACCGGTACGTTCAGCACCCGCGCCGCCAGCCGGGTAATCCGGTCAAAGGTCTCGTCCTGGCCGGTGTCCAGAATCTGGTAGCGCGCCAGATCAAGCAGGCGGCGGTATTCATCTGCTGGCAGGGGAGCGGCGGTCACACGCCACAGTAGACCGCGCCCCCTGACAGCAGACTTGCGCTGAACGGACAATGTGGAAGGTAAAGGCGGAGAAGGCTGGGAAAGCCCGCTCCGAGGTCAATCTTCAGTCACGCACGCCTTCAGGGTTTGACAGGCGCAGCCGTTGGCGCCAGAGCGGGCGGGGTTTCATTCGGGCTCATCACCAGGCGGGGCGTGACCACAATGATCAGGTCACTGCGCCGGGTATCCGTTCGGGTCGTGGTGAACAGTTTCCCCAGTACAGGAATGTCGCCGAGGAGTGGCACTTTCTGTTCGCCCGTCACGGTCCGGTCTTCCATCAGGCCGCCAATCGCAATCGGCTCTCCGTTGCCCACGCGCACCGTGGTCGTGGCTTCCCGCGTGCTGAACTGCGGCACACCCTGGCTGGTCGTGCCGGTTGGCACACTCACGCTGATCGTCAGGTTCGTTTCCACCGTCCCGTCGGGCGCCACCTTCGGCGTCATGCGCAGCGTAATCCCCGTGGTGATGCTTTGCACGCTGGTGCCGCCACTGCTGTTCGAGGTCACCACGGGCGTGGTTTGCGTGGAATTAATACGCGCCTCGAGGCCATCAATCGTGGTGATCCGTGGGCGAGCCAGCACCTGCGCGGCGCCACTGGTCTTGAGCAGGTTGATCCCGACACTGAGGCTCAGGGGGCTGCGGCCAATCGTGCCGATCTTCTTCAGCGACAAGCCTTCGCCCTCGTTCAGTTTGAAGGTGAAGATGCTGTCGTACTGCAACCCCAGGCTGTCGGTGGTGTCCCGGTTGACTTCCAGGATCTCGGCTTCGAACTGCACCTGTGGCCGGCTGGAATCCAGGTACTTCAGGACACCCAGGATGAGTTCCCGGTCGGCGGGGTTGGCGATCACGATCAGGCTGCGCTGGCGGGCGTCCACCACCACGCGCGTGCCGGGGTAGATGCTCTGCAGCAAGCCGGCCACCTGGTTGGGCTCGGCGAAGCTCAGCGGGTAGATGATGGGCGCGCGCTGGTCACTGGCGATGGGCAGCACCTTGCGCTGATCCGGCGGGGTCAGGATCAGGCTGCGGCCATCCGGGCTCAGGGCGTACAGGGTGCCGTCTGGAATCACAAACTGCAGCGTGCCGTCCTCTTTCATCGAGGTCAGGCCATCTGGGATGGTCGCACCCGGCGCCATGACGGTGTTGAGCAGGATCAGTCGGCGAGTCACGGGATCCGTCTGATACCGGATCTGTTCAGTCGCCTGAATGACGATGGTGTCGCCCGCGCGAATCACGGTGACGGGCGTGGGCGTAGACGCGCCCAGCGCGACAGGTGAGAGGGTGAGGAGGAGGGCCAGGGTCAGGGCTTTGAATCGCATGGAAGATCCTTAAACGTGGTGCAGCGCACGGCACGGGGGTGAAGGGAAAAGCGAGGGGGACAGGTGCAAGGTGGGGTCAGCGAGGCAGCAGCAGGGCACCCTTGCCATCGGCGGGTTCGAGTTGCAAGTCGGCGCGGCCGGTCTGGCCCCGGGCGGTGTTGAGGGTGACCGGCGCGCTGAGCAGTTCGCCCGCTTCGCCAATCCGGCCGTCGCCATCGGTGTCTGTGCCCGCCAGAATTTGCACCGGTGCAGCGGGCGGCAGGCTTCCCAAGGCGAACTGGGCGCCGGTAGAGCGGGAGTACGTGATGATCTGGCCTGCAGCATTCAGGGCTACCACATACGTCTGCGGGTCATTTTGGGTAGCGCTCGCATTCACCAAACCCCAGCCGGTGGTGAGGTCCATGCCCGGAACGCCAAGGTCGGTGGCGTGGCTTTCCAGCACGGCCTTGACCGTGCGGCTGGGCGTGCCCTGGGCCAGCAGCAGGGCCGCAATACCCGCCACCTGGGGAGAGGCCATGCTGGTGCCCTGCCGAAGTGCGTATGCAGGCTTACCACCCGCGTCAAGGTCAGTGGACAGAATGCCGTCGCGTTCCTTGTTGCTGTCCTGATCGGCGTTCAGGTCGCCGCCATACGCCGCGATGCGGGTCCCAGGGCCCCGGTTAGCATACCCAGGCTGGTAGGTAGTGACCGGACCGCTCACGCTGGTCACGGAGATCACTCCGGGAATGTTCGCTGGGGCATAGGGCAGCCCGCCGTCGTTGCCACTGGCCGCCACCACGATCACGCCAGCATCCATGACGCGTTCAACGGCCTGGGCCAGCAACTCGCTGTACCCCGGGGTGCCCAGCGAGAGATTGATAATTTGGGCCGGCGTGGGGTTAGGCTCTTCTGAATCCAGCCCAGCGGCCCAGAGCAGGCCACGCACAAGGTCACTGACCGTGCCGCCCTGGGACCCGATCACCCGGACGGGCAGCAGTTTCGCTTCCGGGGCAGCGCCCTGAACCTGTCCGTTGGCCGCAATCAGACCAGCGACGTGTGTGCCGTGTCCGCTGACGTCCTGCGGCTCACGGTCATTTTCGACAAAGTCCCGACCCGGTAACAGGTTGGCTTTCAAGTCCGGGTGGTTCAGGGCCACGCCGGTATCCACCACGGCGACCGTGATGCCTTTGCCCTTCGTGCGGGTCCAGGCGTCGGTGACCCCCAGCCGCGGCCAGTGCCACTGGACGCCGGTTGCTGCCTGGGCGCTGATCCGCTGCGTGTCCTGCACCAGGATGGGCTGGTCGTACTCGGCGGGAATCCCTTGCTGTGCCAGTGCGTTCAAAGCGTTCGTGGCGGCTTCGACATCGGTGTATGTTGCCACCTGATGGCCGAGAAGGGACCGGGTGGTGGTGAGCCCAGCGGCTGGAACGCTCGCACCTTTCGGCACGATCAGCACGGCGGTGGGGCGCACAGGTACAGGAGATGTGGGCTGGCTTTGCCCGTTCAGCGCCGCTCCGACCGGCCGTTTGATGGTGCCGCTGACGGTCACGGCCTCTTTGCGGATGGTCACGGGCTCACTGGCCCGCTCACCCACCAAGAGACGCACCGTCAGCACGCCGTACAGATCGGTGGCCATGCTCGATCCGGTGGCGGGTGCACTGACCGTCACGGTCAGCACACCGCCCTTCAGCTCAGGGGACAGCCGTTGCCCGTTGACTTCTACCACCGCATCCTTGGGTTGATCGCCCCAGCCCCGGCCACGCAGGGTCAGGGTGCTGCCCTCCAGCGTCGCGGTGGAGAGTTCCGGCACCACGTCCAGCATGACAGTCTGGTCTTTCACGGTGGGTAGGCTGAGTTCGTACAGGTCGGCTCGTACGGTGGCCGGCAGCGTGAATTGAAGCCCATCGGCCACTGGGACCGCACCTAGAGTGATGGCCTCGCCCTTCTCCGGCTTTAGCCGTACCTGTCTGGCGTCTTTTGGTAGCCGGCCGTAGAGGGTGACCTCCTGGCCAGGCGTGGCTGGAGAGGGCAGGGCCGCTGTTAGAATGATTTCCTCGGCAGGGGGGGAGTCATCCCCACACCCCACGAGCAGGCCAGCCATGAGCAAGGCGGTACTTAAGGCCCAATTCTTCATGGCACCACCAGGCGGCGTTGCTCGCTGTAACTCAGGCTCACGGCCTTGCCACCTTCCATACGTACGCCGGCCACCCACCAGTAGTAGGTCCCAGGTGCGAGCTTGTCGCTGCTGGCTGGATAGACGGCGCTAAGTTCGCTGGTCATATTTTTTGGGAAGTTAGTCCACTTGGTGACGGCACTGTCCTGGGTGCAGGGTCGGTCGCACAGGAAGAACAGATAGCCGCTGACGCCCTGGAGCCGGGACCACGTCAGAATGGGCCGTCCATCTGCGATCGTCTGATTCTGGGCGGGGCTGGCCACCTGCTGCGCATCCAGGAAGACCCCCGTGCCCGCATTGGAGGTGGCCGACTCCGTATTCGTGGCGCCCAAGCTACGCACTGCACCGTACACCCGCTCGCCGATATCGCTGCCCTCAAGCTGCTCAGAATACCGTTCAGAAGCGATGCTGCCAGCTGACGCCGCCTGGTTCTTGCGGACCTCGTAGGGCCCAGCGATGCTCTTCTTCGAGAGCATGATTCGGTAGCCAGCGGCGCCATCTACGGGCTTCCAGGACCATTCTGCCCACAGGGCCCGGCCGGGGGTGGCCTGGGCCCGCAGGGTGGGGGCAGCGACAGGCGCAGGGGCAGCGGTGTGGGCGGCGTGGATCTGCCGGGGATCAATCAACGCGCCTGGTCCCTTCTGTCCCAGACTCTGCCCGGTCACATTGGCAGGAAGGTTGTAGGCCACCAGGTATTCCAGGGTGGGCGCGGTGGCATTCTGGAGGGTGACACGTACAGGGGTGCTTTCACCTTCGGCGCCCCCTACGAAGGCTTTGGCATAGATCTCCAGTTCACTGCCCACCGGGTAGGGGGCGGTGTTCCAGCGGACAATGTATGGGCGGGTGTTGGCACTGCCGATGAGGACACCGTTTTCCTTGCTGTCCCGCTTGCGGGCGTAGACGCGGACTTCCCCTTTGACATCGTCGTCTAACGTGGCCTGAATGGCGCTGGTGCCGCTGAGCACGGCGTCGTTGGCGGGCGTGATCAGGGTGACCGAGGGCGGGGGGCCACCGTCGCCACAGGATGAAAGCAAGAGACCAGTAAGGAGAGGAAGGAGCCAGCGTACAGCCATAAGTTTCAGTCTGGCACCCTTCGCTGTCTCATGTTGCCTATTTTGCGCAGGCATAGACGTTCTGCTGATTTGAGGCAACAACGCGGGTATCCACGTGCTATGGGTGAGAAGTATGACAAGACAACGACGAAGGTCTCATGCCCCGCCCTCTCGCACCCGCCGTTACGGCGGGGCTTTGCTGGCCACTCTGTTTCTGACCACGACCCATCTGCCCGGTGTGGTGGCCCTGGCGGCGCCACAGATCTTTGCCCGTGTGGGGCCCGGGGCCAGCGATTTCCCCGCCAGTTTCGCCGCGTTCACCGATCCCACCTTTGGCGAGATTGGTGACGCGATCAATGTGGCCAACGGCAACGCCTACTTCCAGACCGCCAACGTCAACTGGAACAACCTCACGGTGCCAGGCATGACCACCGGTACGGGCGGCTCCACTGGGGGTAGTACCGGTGGAACGGGAGGGGGCAGTACCGGGGGGACGGGAGGCGGTAGTGTCGACCCTCAGCCGACGCCCTGTAAACCAGGACAGCCCTGTACAGATCCTGTTGGCCCCCAACCGATGTCGACCTCGTCTGCCAGGACCAGTAAGACGACCAGCACCAGTTCATCGATGTCGACCACGTCCTACAGTGCTTCGAGCACCTCGACGACAGTCGCCAGCAAAACGCAGACGAACGGGGTGCTGCGGCTATACGGCTTCAATTCGGCCCACGGGAGCCCGGTGGCAGCGGAGTACGCCCTCGGGCAGGGGGACGGCAGCCAGCAGCTGTTCCGGCGGGCGACCGAGGACGAAATCAACACGGGCCCCAGCTGGATCAGGGAACGCTACGCCGGCATCCGGGCAGGGGTCACCTTCTTCATCAGCAAAC
>NZ_JAHRBL010000025.1 GCF_019693445.1 Deinococcus aquaedulcis
GCTCGCGGCCGTTGACGAGCGATGTGCTTGGCTGATGACCCAAGAAGCTCTGGTTTCGCGCACGACGTACTTCCACTGGCTTCCCAATGCGTAATGTCCAATCTTTACTTCTTTTTCGTATGACCTGTGATCCGCCGGATGACCTGCCTTCACGCTCCCCGGCGGTGTGGCTTCGGAATCCTGACCTTCACCCGGCCAGTGCGCCCGCCATTGCAGCGGCTGCCGTACTTCACTCGCCATTCCACCTTCGCCTGCCGGACACTCCGAAAGCCAGGGATTCGCATTGCCCTCAGTGTGTACCGGAACTCTGACAGCGGGTTGTCAGGACCTAGAGGAAACCAAAAGAAAAAAGCCGCCTTCTTCAGCGGTGATAAGAACAATATAGCGCGGTATGCAGCCAGGGTCAAGCGCCAGCAGGCGAGGGCAAAAAAGCCGTGTGGATGCGGAGCGACAGGGGATCAGGGCTAGCCGACTATGCAGAGTGGTGGCGGTCTCTTCCTCCAGAGGTGACCGCGCTGACACAGGAGCCTGAAAACAAAAAATCCGCCCTTCGCGGACGGTGATAAGACCAATATAGCGTGGTATGCAGGTGGCGTCAAGGCCCTGGATTGGATCAGGAAAATAGAGTGTGGGAGCGGTTCTTTGTTGGGGCAGAAGTGTAGCGAATGCATACACGTTGCCATGAGATTCAGAGCCTCATTCGCCGCACCAAAGCAGGTGGGCGAATTCTGTCGTCTCTCGGGGTTCTGGCAAGAGGGGCAGCAGCACTCACCTAGCCCCAAAACAAAAAATCCGCCCTTCGCGGACGGTGATAAAACCAAGATAGCGTGGTATGCAGCCGGCGTCAAGTTCAGCGGGTCGATGAAAAAAAGGCCGTGCAGGACGGCTCCGCCGGGCATCACCCACAGGTTCGCCTATTCAGGTCAGAGCCGGCAGCAGGCTGACCACCGCCGCGATGGTCGGCACACTGAGCACAGAACTGAAAAAGGCGGTGCGGGCCACGGTGTCAGCGTCGCCGCTGTACTCGCGGGCAATGAGCAGGGCGTTGACCGCTGTGGGCATGCTGGCCGAGAGCACCAGCACCGCCAGGGCCTGCCCACCCAGGCCGCACAGCAGCCCGGCGCCCAGGCCCAGCAGTGGGCCGCCCAGCAGGCGCGCGGCAGTGGCCAGGGCCACCCGCAGGTCCAGGCGGGGCCAGCCAGCCGCCCCCAGTTGCAGGCCCAGCGACAACAGCACCACTGGCAGGGTGGCCTGGGCCAGCAGTTCCACCCCACGCATCAGCCCGGCGGGCAGGTGAAGGTGCAGGGCCCGCAGCAGCAGGCCCACGCCGACCATCCAGACGGCGGGCAGGCGCACCATGTTCAGCAGCAGGGCCGCGCCGGCCCGGGGCTGGCCGGGCACTCCGGCGCTGTACACCACAGGCGCCACCAGGTACATGCCCACAAAAGACATCAGAAACAGCAGCGTGGCCTGGGCAAAACCTGTCTTGCCAAAGGCGAACAGGGCGATGGGCAGGCCCATGTTGCCGCTATTCCAGATCGCCACGCTGGCCATCAGGCTGCGCTGTTCCGGCACCGGGCGGCCCAGCCCGCACAGCCACCCCAGGCCCAGGCAGCCCGCCACAGTCAGGGTGTAGGCCGCGCCCAGCGCCAGGGTTTCGCCCGCCTGCACCGGGGTGGTCAGCAGCACCTCCAGCACCAGCGCCGGCGAGAGCAGATACAGCGTGATGCGCGCCACCGTGGCCTGATCAATGGGCAACCGGGCCGAGAGCAGGCCGCCCAGCCCGGCCACCAGCAGCACGGGCAGCAACACGTCGCTCAGCGCCTGCCACACAGGGGCCCATGCTGGCACGGGCGGGCAGGGCCCGGGGCCGACCCGTGCAGGCAGGTGGGGGCAGGGCGGCTTCAGCTGGCGGCCAGCAGCAGGCGCGTGGGGCAGGGGGTCCCCACCAGCCCGGGCCAGTCGCGCCCCACCGCCGCTTCGTCGTGGCGGCGCTCCAGCAGGTATTCCTGCACGCGGGCCATGCTCAGCAGGCCGCCCGGCACCCCGGCGCTCAGGGCCTGCACCTGCGCCTCCGGCCAGGCTGGCCAGAAGCGGCGCAGCATCCCGGCCACCTGGGCGGGCGTGGCGTTGCCTAAGGGCAGGTGCCGGTCGGCGCGCCCCGGGCGGATCAGGGCGGGGTCCAGCCCCGACAGGTGGTTGGTGGTCATGAAGGTCACGCGGCCTTCGCCCGCCGCCACGCCGTCGAGGGCATTGAGCAGCCCATTAAAGGACAGCTTCACGGCCGCCGAGCGGGGTTCGCGGCCCACGAAGACGGCGTCAATGTCTTCTAGCAGCAGCAGGGCGCGCCGGGGCAGGTTGCCCAGCAGCGTGTTCAGGCGGTCATCGGTCAGTTCGGGGGCGGCCAGATTCAGCACGCACACGTTCAGGCCGTAAGCGCCAGCCAGCGCCGCCACAAGGCTGCTTTTGCCGTTGCCGGGCGGGCCGTGCAGCAGGTAGCCCCGGCGGTAGGGAATGCCCATATCTGCGTACCAGTCCCGGTCCTGAAAAAAGGCGTCCAGGTCGCCACGCAGCGTGTCCAGCACGCCGGCGCTGTAGATCAGGCTGGTCAGCGGGCGCGCCGGGCGGCGTTCGGCCAGGGACCAGCTGTCGTAGCTGGGCACATGGATCTCAATGCGGCCGTCGCCCCGGCCGGCGGTGGCCTCGTAGGCTTCGCGCAGCAGCTCGGCCACGACCGGGCGGGCGCGGCTGAGCATGCGAAAGGTGAGGTTGTGGTCAAAGCCCCCGGCCGCGCGGCCCGGCAACTGGCGCTGGGTGCGGCTGGGGCGGGCCAGCAGCCAGTGGCCCCGGTAGCGCAGCAGCACCTGCCCGCTCAGGGGCACCAGCCGCACGTTCACCTCGTCGCCGTCGCGGTCCAGGCCCAGGCACAGGTTCTGGCCGCCCATCTGTTCGTTAAAGCGGGTCACCACGCCCAGGTGGCGCAGGTGCACGCCCACCGGCTGCGCGGCCAGCCACGCCGCCAGCCAGGGAAACGCGGCGTCGTCGCCCTGCACCTCCAGCGTGAGGGTCGCCCGGCCCTTGAGCCAGCCCCAGAGCTGCGCGGGCAGCGTGCGGGCCTGCACGGCCAGCGCGCTGAGCACGGCGATCAGCAGGCCGCCCTGGGCCAGTTCGTTGTGGGTGAGGGTGTGGCGGACGGCGGCCTCCAGCTCACGCCAGAGGGTCAGGGGATCAGGAATGGTCATGGCATGCTCCGCAGCGAGGGGGCGTGGAAGGGGCGGACCTTGCCCACGGACACGGGCAGGTGCAGGGGAACACAGGGCCGCGCCGGGCGCGGGCATGTGGCCAGCGCCGGGATGGCGCAGGCGATACACCCAGCATAGGCGGCAGGCCGCGCGCCCTCCTGCGCCAAATGGCGCAAACGGGGCCTGACCGACTGGCGGGTTGCAGGGGCTGGAGGTGAATGGGCGGTGTTCAGGGCACCCCCTTCCAGCGAGGGCAAGGCCAGAAAAAGACGGACGCCCACGCGGCTTGCGGGCGTCCGTGTCTTGCTGGAAGGCTGCGGCGTCAGTCGGGCTGATCTGCTGCGGGCGCCGGGGCCGCGCCGCGCAGCGCCGCCCAGTAGGTGTCCAGGGCCTGCCGGCCAGCAGGGGTGATGCGGTAACTCGTGACCGGCACCTTGCCCCGGAAGGTCTTGACGATGGCCACGTAGCCGGCGTCTTCCAGCTTGGCGGCGTGGCTGGAAAGGTTGCCCTTGCTGAGGCCCAGGGTGGCTTCCAGAAACTTGAACTCGGCGTCCTGGGCACCAGCCAGCAACGAGAGGATGGCAAGGCGCACGGGCTCGTGGATCACCCGGTCCAGGCCCAGCAGCGCCTGCATGGCCCCAGGCAGCGCCGACTCAGTCATGCTGGGCCCCACGGTGCCCTGAGGGCAGGCCCAGACGGCGGCGCACCGCGCGCAGTTCGGCCGTCACCTGCCGCGCTTCAGCATGTTGCCGCAGGGCCAGCCACACCAGGAACAGGGAACAGCCAACCAATGCGGCCAGTTGCGCTGTGCCGCGCCACGCTTCGGCGAAGTCCGTGCGCCCACCGATCAGGGTGGCGGCCAGCAGCAGGATGCCCAGCCCGGCGGTGCGCGTATGCGACTGATCCAGAAAGCGAAACAGGCCAGGAACAGTGACCACCAGCACCAGCAGGGCGGACACGGGCACGCCCTGCAGACTGGGAAAGGCGTCGGTCACCCAGCCCAGGTGTTCAGCCAGCAGGCCCACAGCGACGCCAGCGCCAATCCCGGCCAGCAGCCCCCAGCTGAAGGGGCCGGAGCGCGGCTGTTCCGTGACCGCCCCAAGGGTCTGATAGTGCTTGCGGCTCAGCCGCACCACCGCGATGAAGCCCAGGGCCACGGCGGCGGTCCAGAGCATGAGGCTGGTGGGGGCCGCGCCTGAACGGGCCAGGGCGAAGGTCAGGGGCAGCGCAGCGGCGCCGTACAGGTGGCCCAGGCCCAGTGCAGACGCCGAGAACCGGGCGTAGCGTTCGGTCAGGTGTTGCAGCTGCGTGTAATCGGCGGGCAGGGGAGAGGAGGCGGTCATGGCCTTACCTCGCTGCCGGGCGCTGGCCCAGGCGTGGCGCCACGAGCAACACCACGCCGCCCAGCAGCACCACCGGCTTGACCAGCAGCAACAGACCCAGGGCCACCAGAATTACCCCCAGGACCAACCCGGCCGCCACCCGGCGCTCCGGCACCAACGCGGCCACGACCAGGGCCAGCACCAGCGGCAGCACGAGACTGGCCGCCGGAGTGCCCGTCAGTTGGCTGCTGGCCAAGGTGGCCAGGGCCATCAGAGACAGAGTGATGCGCTGGGCCTCTGCCGAGGTCAGCGACCAGGACTGGGGCAACCGGGGACGGATCAAGGTCTGTGGCATAAACTAAGTTTGCATCACAGACCGGTCTGTGTCAAGGAGGGGTTTGTGATGTTAATGGCGGTCGGGCCTGCCCCCACGAGCCATCTCCTCTCTGCGTGAAGATCAGCGTTCCTGTCCCCGTATGTTCAGAGGCTGCCCAGCCATAGAAAAAGGCGCCCGGAGGCGCCGTCGGTGGGTTGAGAGCAGGGCTGAGAGGTTGAATGTGGGGTCACAGCGGCCCAGCGGCGCCGGAGCCAGACCCCCGGATGCTCGGCAGTCCTGCAGGTTCCCGCTCTCAGGTGAGGTGAATGGGCAGGGTGGGGGCCAGCCACACGCGGCCGGTGCCCCGGTAGGCCTGCACGAAGCCTTCGCCGGTCTTGCCGCTGCCCAACAGGCCACGGGCGCTGCGCTCCACCTTGAACTCCAGGCCATCGGTGTAGGCCACCACCAGATTGCCGTCCACCTTCAGGGTCTCGCCGCGCAGTTCCAGCACTTGGAATTCTTCGGGCGGCACCGGGCTTTGCAGGGCGAAGATCCCGCTGCCCGTCAGCTTGGGCTGCACGCGGCCCTCGCCGCTGCCCACGGCCTGGGCAAAGCCCTGGTTCACGTGGCGGCCCACCTGCAGGTCGCCCACGCAGGCCACGAAGGCGCCGTCATCCACGATCAGGCTCTCGCCGCGCAGTTCGCCCAGCAGCAGGTGAAGGCGGGTGGGTTCGGTAAAGAGGGTGCCGCTGCCCTTGTAGGCGGTTTTGTACATGCCTTCGCCTGTGGCCGCCGCTGTGACGGCCCCGCGCAGAAAGCCGCCCAGGCCGCCGCCACTGCCGCTGGCGCTGACCGCCTGCATCTCCAGTTCGCCGCGCAGGTACTGCAGGGCGCCGGGTTCCAGCACTGCCTGCCCGCCGCCCACATGCACCGCCAGCTGCCGCCAGCGCCGGGGGCGCGATAAGGACTGGTGGTAGCCGCTGAGGGGCGCTTCCATGGGCGCGGCGCTGTACTCAATGACTTCCAGCTTGTGGCCGTGGGCGCTCAGTTCGCGTTCGGTGCTGCCAGTCCAGGTGAAGTCCATGTGGACGGGTACGCGGGGTGTGGCCCAATCGTTCCCAGGGTCACCATGCCCCGGCGTGGCGCTGGCCCTGGGCTCCTCCTTCACGCCAGGGTCAGGGCGCGCAATTCATGCAGCCCAGGCGTGTGCAGTTCGGCGCGGTCGCGGCCCCCCGCCTTGGCCACGTACAGCCGGGCGTCGGCCAGCTTCAGCAGGTCGCCCACCGCTGGCGCTTCCTGCAGCGTGGCGCCCCCCAGGCTGAGGGTCACGGTGACTCCGCCTGTCATAGGCGCGCTGCGCACCGCCTGTTGCAGCGCGGCGCTCAGGGCGTCGGCGGGCACGCCGGGGGACAGCAGCACCAGAAATTCCTCGCCGCCCCAGCGCGCCACCTCGCCGCGCCCGGCCAGGGTCCGGCGCAGCCGCGCGGCCACCTCGCGCAGCACCTCGTCGCCTGCGTCGTGGCCCAGGCGGTCATTGATGGCCTTGAAGCGGTCAATATCCAGCAGCAGCGCCGCCGCGCCCTGTCCGGCCTGGGCGGCGCGCTGCAGGCGGTCCATCATGGCGCGGCGGTTGGGCAGGCCCGTCAGGGGATCGGTCAGGGCCAGCCGGGCGTAGGCGCGGGCCTCGGCGCGTTCCAGCGACACCGCCTGCCCAAAGGTGGACAGGTGCGCGGCCAGCAGCCCCACCAGTCCCAGTTCCCACAGCAGGGCCACGGGGCCGCCCCGCAGCGCCACGGCCACGCCGTAGGCCGCAAAGACCCCCAGCACGTAGGCCAGCGCCCCCGGCAGCGGCAGAATGCTGAACCCCGCCAGAAACAGAAAGCTGCCGGCAAACAGCAGCTGCGCCGACACCTCTCCCCCGGGTGGCACCTTCAGCAGTTGGGCCAGCACCAGCCCCGTGGCCGCCAGCAGCACCCCGTAGTCCACCCAGCGCCAGGGCACGCGCCGGGTCAGCAGCAGGGCCCAGGCGCCCGCGCAGACCAGCGCGCCCAGCAGCGGCCAGTGCGCAGCGGCCCCCGGCTGCCCCAGCAGCAGCGCCCCCACCGCCAACTGCATCACACTGGCCAGCCCACTCACCCACAGGTACATCCGGCGGCGGTTGGCCTCTGTCAGGCGCCAGCGCGGCCGGGCGTTCATGGCCCCACCGTACGGGGCCCCCCCTTCCAGTTTTCTCACGCATGGGAAGACTGAACGTTAAAGGGTTAAGGTACATGCCTCAGCCAACAACAGAAAGTCCCCAGGCGTGAACCCGGGGACTGTTCGGCTGGGGGTGCTTAGACGGCGAGCACCTGACGGCCGTCGTAATAGCCGCAGCTGGGGCAGATGTGGTGGCTGAGCTTCTTGGCGTGGCACTGGGGGCACTCGCTCAGGTTGGGGGCCACGAGGGCGTGGTGGCTGCGGCGCATGTCGCGCTTGCTCTTGCTGGTCTTCTTCTTGGGAACGGGGTGCTTGGCCATGTTGGGTTCTCCTGGGCCGCGCGGCGTTTGCTCGCCGGGGCGCGATTCTCGGGCCGCAGGGGGGCGCCCCCGGCCGAGACAACAGCCGGGAGTATACCATATGCCGCCCAGGTGAAGCCACGGCCAGGACAGGGGGCACTGTGGGGGAGGGTGGTGGGGCTCGGCCACGCCCGGCGCGCCCCCGTTACAGTGGAGCCGTGCACGAGCTGGAGTGGTCGCCCATCACGCTGGAAGCGGGCCTGCGCGCCCTGGACCTGATCGGCGTGCTGGCCTTTGCCCTGTCGGGGGCGCTGCTGGCGGTGCGCAAGCGGTTTGACCTGTTTGGCGTGCTGGTGCTGGGTTGCGTGACCGCCGTGGGCGGCGGCGCCATCCGCGACACCCTGACCGGACAGACCCCGCCCCTCTTTCTGCGCGACGAGGCGTACCTGTGGGCGGCGCTGCTGGGTTCCGGGCTGGCGTTTCTGTTCGGGGCGCGGCTGGCCCGCTTTGAGCGCACCCTCAGCCTGTTTGACACGGCCGGGCTGGCGCTGTTTGCGGCGTCGGGGGCCATTGGGGCAATCAACTTCGGGCTGGGGCCGCTGGGCGTGGTGTTTGCGGGCATGCTGTCCGGGGTGGGCGGCGGTGTGATCCGCGACCTGATTGCCAACGAGGTACCGGAAATCATGTACCGCAGCGAGCAGCTGTATGCCACCGCCGCCGCTGCAGGCGCGCTGACGGTGTGGCTGCTGTACCCGCATGTCACGCCGTTTCAGGCGCAGTTTGGCGGGGCGCTGGTGGTGGCGCTGCTGCGCTGGCTCTCGCGCCGGGGCTGGGCCCGCCTGCCAGTGCGCCGCCTCCCCGAGGGCTAAGAAGAAAGGGAAGCGCGAATCAAACAGGTCAATCGGAGCGGGAGAGAGCAATGGTTCGGCTGGTGTTCAAGCCCGGCAAAGTGGCAGGGGCGAGAACGTCAGCCCGGGCATCGGGTCCCCATCCCAGCCTTTGCGGGTCCCGTACAAGGAGGGAAAGCGCCGCGTTGATTGAGTCGCCCCGCCCCAACTGAACCCGGCTGCAAAATCAGGGCTCGGGTGTGGTCTTGGCACCCCGGCTCAGTTCCCATTTCTGGGCCTTGCCGCCAGAAGCCACCCCAGCGGTAAGCGGGCGTACAGGTGACCAGGGCGGGCCCTGGTACAAGGGGAGGCCATGATTCACGATGCGCGTGTGCAGCCGCTGCGCCCCGGGGAAGCGGGCCGGCGCGGGTTCGTGTTGCTGTGGGTGCAGGCCAGCGTGCGGGTGCGCGACAACCACGCCCTGGAATACGCCGTGCAGGAGGCCAGCCGCCTGGATTTGCCGCTGGTGGCGGTCTTTGGCCTGACCCCCGCGTACCCCGAGGCCAACGCCCGGCACTACCTGTATCTGCTGGAGGGTCTGCGCGACCTGCGACGTGAGCTGGCGGCGCGCGGCATTCCCCTGCGCGTGGCCCTGGGCACGCCGCCCGAGGTGGCCCTGCAGGCGGCGCAGGAAGGCGCGGCCCTGGTGGTCACCGACGTAGGGTACGTGCGCGTGGCGCGCGAGTGGCGGGCGTGGCTGCGCGAGCGGCTGACGGTGCCGCTGGTGCAGGTGGAATCCGAAGCCGTGGTGCCGGTGCGCGTGGCCAGCCCCAAGCTGGAGGTGGGCGCGCGCACCCTGCGCCCCAAACTGCACCGCCTCTGGCACGAGTATCTGGTGCCCCTGGAGCCGCGCGAGCTGCGCCGCACCACCACCGACTGGGCCCTGGGCCTGGACCTGCACAGCCCCGCCGCGCAGGTATCAGCCCTGCCCGTGGATCACAGCGTGCCCCCCGGCGCCGAGGAAGGCGGTGAGCACGCCGCGCTGGACCTGCTGGAAGACTTCGTGACCCGCAAGCTGGAGACCTACCACCTGCGCCGGAACGACCCCACGGTGGACGGCAGCAGCCGCCTGAGCGCCGCGCTGCACTACGGCCACCTCTCGCCCCTGACCGCTGCCCTGGCCGCCCGTGAGCACCCCGGCCCCGGCACCGACATGTTCCTGGAAGAGCTGATCGTGCGCCGCGAACTGAGCTTTAACCTCTGCACCTACAACCCCGCCTATGACCGCTACGAGGGCCTGCCCGCCTGGGCCCGCGCCACCCTGGAAGAGCACGCCGGGGACCCGCGCGAGGCCCTGTACACCCGCGAGGAACTGGACGCCGCGCAGACCCACGACCCTTACTGGAACGCCGCCCAGCGCCAGATGACCCGCACCGGGCGCATGCACAACTACATGCGCATGTACTGGGGCAAGAAGGTGCTGGAATGGACCCACACGCCCCAGGCCGCCTACGAAACGCTGGTGTGGCTGAACAACCGCTACGAGCAGGACGGCCGCAACCCCAATTCCTGGGCGGGGCTGGACTGGGTGTTCGGGCAGCACGACCGCCCCTGGGCGCGGCGCCCCGTGTTCGGCATGGTGCGCTCCATGACCGCCGCTGGCCTAAGGCGCAAGTTCGACGCCGATCTGTACGCGCGCCAGTGGGCGTAGGGGCGCCCTTACAGTGGAGCCCATGAGGGCCCCCAGCATCCCCGAGCTTGCCTGCCACACCACCGTCAGCGGCGCGCGCCTGTACACCCTGCCGCTGCGCGCCTTTACGGGCCTGCGCGCCAATGCCTACCTCGCCGTGCAGGGCGACCCGGCGCGGCCCGGGTACACCGCCCTGGTGGACACCGGCAGCGCCCAGCCGGACAGCGTGGCTGACCTGCAGGCCGCCCTGGCGGCGGTGCGCGCGGCGGGTGAAGCGGTGACCTGGGACACGCTGCGCCGCGTGGTGCTCACCCATCCGCACCCCGACCACGCCGGTGGGCTGGCCGCCGTGCGCGCCCTGAGCCCGGCCCCGGTGGCGGCGCACGAGTGGGCCGTGCCCATTCTGGAACGCCCGGAAGAGCGGCGCGACGCCTGGACCGTCGCCGTGGACGGCCACCTGCGCTGGGCCGGGATTCCGCTGGACAGCGATTACGCCGCCCGGCTGCGGCGCCGGGGCCAGAACCTGATGCAGCCGCCCGCCGGGCCCGTGGAGGCGCTGCGGGACGGGGACCGGCTAGACGGCCTTTTTGAGGTGCTGCACACCCCCGGTCACGACGGCGCGCAGGTGTGCCTGCGGCTGGACGAGGTGCTGCTCAGCGCCGATCACCTGCTGCCCCACCACTCGCCGCCGCTGATGCCCGAGCGCTACCAGCGCGGCGCGGGGGTGCGCCACTACCTCGCTGCGCTGGACCGGGTGGCCGCCCTGCCGGGGATCACGCTGGCCCTGGGCGGCCACGACGGTCCCATGCCCGACCCCCAGGGCCGCATTCAGGGCCTGCGGGCGCGGCTGCAGGCCAAGCTGGCCGCCGCCCGCGCCGCTGCCCAGACCCCCACCACCATCTTTGACCTGACGCATCGCCTGCACCCCACCCTGCGCCCGCTGCAGGCGATCTTGCTGCTGGACCAGACGGCGGCGCTGGTGGAGCACTTGGTCGAAACCGGCGCGGTGCAGGCCGACACCCGGGACGACGGCGCCCTGCTGGTGCAGGCCCGGTGAGCGGGGCCGCACTGCCCCCCGGGGTGCTGGCCCACTGGGGCTTGAGAACTTCGAACCCCCTGGGGGGCCGCCTGAACCAGCACTGGGCGGTGCAGGTGCAGGGGGAGCGTGCGGCCTTGCGCCGCTGGCACGGCGACGAGGCCCAGGTGCGCTATGAAGCGGCCCTGGTGCAGCAGGTTTCAGGCCTGGGCTGGGCAGTACCCACGCTGCTGGCAGAGCCGCTGCTGGCCCAGGGCGCGTGGTGGAGCCTGCACGCCTGGGTGCCGGGCGAGGCCCCGGCGCGTGAGGCCGCCCGGCAGCGGGGCCGCTGGCTGGCAGAGGTGCACGCGGCTTTTGCGGCCCTGCCCCCGCTGCCGCCGCGTCCCGGCTGGCGCCCCGCCCACGCCGCGCTGTTGGACGCAGAGACGGACGCCCTGCTGGACCGCTGCGAGGCCGCCCGGCCCGCTGAGGTGCGCCTGTACCGCTGGCACCTGCACCGGGCGCGGGTGGCGCTGGAGGGGCTCAATCTTCAGGATCGCCCCAGTCATCTGCTGCACGGCGACTTCACCGCCTGGAACCTGCGCGCGCAGGGCGGGCGCCTGACGGGGCTCCTGGACTTTGAGCTGGCCCGCCCCGACGACCCGGTGGCCGAGTTCGCGCTGGCGTGGCGCGGCGTGCACGACGAGGTGGTGGCAGGGTACGACGAGTTACACCCCCTGGGTGACGAGGCCCGCGCCCTGCTGACCCCATTGTGGTGGGCCCACCTGCTGGAGGGCGCCGCCCTTCACCTGCGCGCCGGCACCCAGGACGACGGCTGGACCGCGCGCAAGCTGCAGGTGCGCTCACCCCTGATGGGCCCGCTCGCCGCGCCCTACCCGGGCTGAGGGGTCAGCTGCGGTACCTTAGAGCGTTATGACCCCGGAGCGTTACGCCAAGATTCTGCGCGTGCTGAGCAGGCGCCAGCCCACCCTGACGGTCCTGATGGACGAGGTGAACAAGCCCCACAACCTCTCGGCCATCGTGCGCACCTGCGACGCGGTGGGGGTGCTGCGCGCCCACGCCGTGCCCCCCCGGGGCGGCAAGCTGGCCGACTTTGAGGGCCACACCTTCGAAGCCACCAGCGGCAGCGCCCACAAATGGGTGCCGGTGCAGCGCCACGCCGACGCCGTGCAGGCCGTGCGCGAGTTACAGGCGCAGGGCTTTGCGGTGCTGGCCACCCACCTCTCGCAGCGCAGCGTGGACTACCGCGAGGCCGATTACACCCGGCCCACCTGCGTGCTGCTGGGCGCCGAGAAATGGGGCGTGTCGGATGAAGCCGCCGAGGCCGCTGACATGAATATCGTCGTGCCCATGTTTGGCATGGTGCAGAGCCTGAACGTGTCGGTGGCGGCGGCGACCATCCTGTTCGAGGCGCAGCGTCAGCGGCTGGCCGCCGGCCTGTACGACACGCCCCAGCTGAGCCCCGAGCAGCTGCGCGCCTGGGCCTTTGAGTGGGCCTACCCGGATCTGGCCCCCGCCTACCGTGAGCGCGGCGAAGCCTACCCGGCACTGGACGAGCACGGCCAGATCGTGGGGAACTGAGAGGGGAGACGGCAAAATCCACGCGGGGTCAGCGCTCTCTGCCACGCAGGCATGTCTGGTGCGCCCGGAGGCGCTGGGCTCTCTAGCGAACCGTCACCATGACATACCCAGCACTGACCGCATTCATGGCTGAGCCCACCCCAGGAATCCGAACTTCAATCGCGTATCGGCCAGGGGCGAGGACCAGTGTGCGGGCTTCCTGATGGACTTTCCCAGGCGCGATCACTTGCTCGCGGACATCTGCGGTGCAAAACGATTGTTGCTCTGCGGCGTTCGGATACACCACGTCCCTTGATCCGGCCTTGAGGACACGAACGCGCAGACTTGGGGTGCAGTCTTGCTGCGGGTCTCTGCTCCAGAACAGGCGCAGAGGCGTGCCCTGTGTATTGGTCAGTTGCGCGCTCACGACCACTTCGCCAGCCTTTTGGCCAGGCTTCACAGCCAATTTCGTGGTGAGGCCTGCGAAGGAAGTGAGGCCCAGTGCCGCAGAGGAAACGAGGGCCATGCAGGACATGACCAGCCAGCGTGAAGAAGAGGACACACGGCATGATGCCATGCCCCGAACTTTGCAGGACGTTCTTTTGTGCCCAGAACAGAGCCCGGAGGGGTTGAAGTTGTCCCCCTCGCCCCCATGTGGGCGAACGAAGCGAGTCTCCGTGGCAGACAGCGGCACCCACAGAATCAAGGGGCTGCCTTTCAGCGCCAGCGTGGACCGGACAGCCGTTACGAGGAGGGCTGACCGCAGATGCTGAGCCAGCGACGCCTGCGTGAGCCCAGCAGAGGTTGTGGCCATGGAGCAGACGGCGCCAGAGCTGGTTGACGGGAGATCGCGCCAGGCGTAGCGGAAGCAAGTTTGAGGCGGATCAAATAGACAGAAGGTGGCCAGGACATGCCGCGTGATGCAGGGCCAGCCCCCAAGCGTACGCCTCACAGTCCCATTCCTGTACGAGAGACAACTCAAGTGCGGTCTGGACCCAGGCTGGGCCGCTGCTGTGAAACCCGTTCCCTGTGTTTGGCCCAATGCCGCTGAACCTCTTGCGGCGTGCCCAGCCCTCAGCTGGCGCCTGGCCGTCCTGGAGTACTTGCGTGCAAATCGTTCATGAACCCCGAAGGTCGCGGCCCTGGGGTTCGCTAGACTGGGCAGCGCCGCGCCTCTTGAGCCCCCCTTTGAGGGGGCTGTGGGGCCAGAGGTTTTAAACACATGAACAAACTCGTGAAGCAGGCGGCCCACGCCGCCCCCGGTGACCGCTGATGTTTGGTCTGGAGATGCCGCCCATCAACGCCGAATTCTGGGCGATCCTGGGCACCCTCATTCTGCTCGAAGGCCTGCTGTCGGCCGACAACGCGCTGGTGCTGGCCGTGATGGTCCGGCACCTCAAGGGCGACCTGCAGCGCAAGGCCCTGGCCTACGGCATTGGGGGGGCCGTGGTGCTGCGCATTCTGGGCGTGCTGCTGGCCAGCTACATCCTGGAATACTGGTGGCTGCGCGCCTTCGGGGCGCTGTATCTGGCGTATCTGGCGGTGTCGCATTTCCTCAAGCACCGCACCAGCGAGGATGAGGGTGACCAGAAGGCCAAGGGCCGGGGCTTCTGGGCCACCGTGGTGCTGCTGAACCTCACCGACCTTGCCTTCAGCGTGGATTCCATTCTGGCGGGCGTGGCGCTCATTCCGCGCGGCATGCCCCGCGAGCAGGGCCTGACCATCGTGGTGTTCGGCGGCATTGTTGGCCTGATCCTCATGCGAATTGCGGCCACCGTGTTCCTGAAGCTGCTGAACAAGTACCCCTCGTTTGACCATGTGGCCTACGCGCTGGTGGGCTGGATTGCCGTGAAGCTGGGCCTGGAAACGCTGGAGGCCGCCCACGAGATCTACCCGGCCGTGCCCTACTGGCACATGCCCACGCCCATCTTCTGGGGCATCATGGCGGCCATTGCGATTATCGGGTCGTTCCTGGCGACCCGCCGCCCCGCCATGACCGACGCCGCTGCCGAAGCCAAGGCCGAGGCCGTGGTGCACGAATTCGACGACACAGTGGCCGACGCGTCCGACGGCCGCATAGACGGTCGCTGAGCCCAGCGTGCCTGAGCGCGGGCCGCCTTCCCCCGGGGGAAGGCGGCCCGCTCCTTTGGCCCTGCCCATATGCCCTGACCTGCCGCCTTTGAGACCAGCGTTACACTGGCCCGCATGAGCGACCAACTGGACACCATCCGCAGCCTCGCCAAGAAGACCGACAGCAAGATTCTGATGGTCGTGCTGGACGGCGTGGGCGGCCTGCCGCTGACCGTGAACGGCGACAGCGAACTGGCCGCCGCCAAGACCCCCAACCTGGACGCGCTGGCCGCGCAGAGCCAGCTGGGGCAGGTGGAACTGGTGGGCGCCGGGATCACGCCGGGCAGCGGCCCTGGGCACCTGAGCCTCTTTGGCTACGACCCCCTGAAATACGTGGTGGGGCGCGGGGCCCTCTCGGCCGTGGGCATTGGCGTGAAGCTGGAAGCAGGCGACGTGGCGGTGCGCGGCAACTTTGCCACCCTGGGCGAGGGCCGCGTGGTGCACGACCGCCGCGCCGGGCGCCCCAGTGACGCCAAGAATGCCGAAATCGTGGCCCAGCTGCGCGCGGCCATTCCCGATATTGAGGGCACCCCGGTGGAGATCTACACCGAAAGCGAGCACCGCTTCGTGGTGGTGTTCCGCGCCCAGGGCGGCCCGGCGCTGGGCGCAGGCCTCAGCGATGTGGACCCGCAGGCCACCGGCGTTCAGCCCCTCATGGCCCAGGCCCACGACGAGGCCAGCGGGCGCACCGCCGCGCTGGTCAACGCCTTTGTGGCCCGCGCCGAGGCCGCCCTGGCGGGTGAGCCTCAGGTGAACGGCGTGCTGTTCCGGGGCTACAGCGACGTGCCGCACTTCCCGTCCTTTGACGATGCGTACGGGCTGCGCGCCGCGTGCATTGCCAGCTACCCCATGTACAAGGGGCTGGCGAGCCTCGTGGGCATGGACGTGCTGGAGGTGCAGGGCACGGAAGACGCCCTGGACGGCAAGGTGCAGGCGCTGGGCCAGCACTGGGCCGACTACGACTTCTTCTACTTCCACGTCAAGAAGACCGATTCTGCCGGCGAGGACGGCGACTTTGCCGCCAAGGTGAAAAAGATCGAGTTGTTCGACGCCCTGCTGCCGCAGCTGCTGGCCCTGAAGCCCGACGTACTGGCGATTGTGGGGGACCACAGCACCCCCAGCAAGCTCGCCACCCACTCGTGGCACCCGGTGCCCCTCCTGATTCACAGCGAGTACGGCCGCAAGGACATCGCTGCCCGCTACACCGAGGAAGAAGCCCAGAAAGGCAGCCTGGGCCTGCGCCGGGGCACAGATGTGATGCCGCTGCTGATGGCCAATGCCCTGAAACTGAACAAGTACGGCGCCTGATCGCCGCCCCCAGGGCCACGGCAGGGGACACTCTGAACGGCTCTGGGTCGAAGAAAGCGAAGATTCGGAAAAGGCAGCGGCCCCTCCATCTCGCTGGGGCCGCTGCTGTTCAGGTGCACCCACAGCGTCAGGGCTCCGGCCCCTTTGCCCCACTCTTTCCCTGAAAACCAGCTCAAGGACGAAGGCCATTGGGTGTCAGGTCATGGTCAGTTTCGCGCGGCAAGGTGGAGGCCTTGGGTGGCCCTGCGGCCACCGGGAGGTAACGTCCATGCGAAAAGCCCTGATCGTGGCCGCGCTGCTGCTGACCCCAGCGAGCGCCCAGACCCTGAGCGTGAACATCAGCGCCAGCGTGCCCTACCCCCAGATTCTGCAGACGGCAGCCAATGTGGCCCAGCTGCTTTCGCAGGGGGTGCAGGTGTCGTTCCTGACCCCCGGCAGCCAGCCGGCCGCCACGCTGAGCCCCAGCGGCAGCCTTGTGGTGAACCCCGCGTCGCCGGACGGCACCCGCCTGACCCAGGTGCAGGTGACCACCCCCACCCCCAGCGGCCCCATCCGTGAAATCTACCCGCTGGCCCAGCCGCTCACCGTGGGCCAGAATGTGCAGCCCCAGAGCATTGTGGTGCGCGGCCAGGACGGCACCGCCCGGCCCCTGACGAGCGTGATGGGCCGCCAGGCCGCCTGGGCCAAGGCCCCGGGCCTGCAGAAGAAGCCCGGCGGAATGCCCCCGGGACAGTACAAGAAAACCCAGGGCAATAAGAAATAACGGCCCCCTCGTCCAGGCCCCTTCCCATCTGGGAGGGGGTCTTGCCATGCTGGGGCGTGCCCCTGCCCCGCCCGCTGCTGGTGCTGGACCTGGATGAAACCCTCTGGCACGGCCAGTTGGGCGAGGCCGCCCAGGTCACCTTTGCCCTGCGGCCCCATCTGGGTTTCTTTCTGCGGGCGGTGGCGCAGGCCTACGATCTGGCGGTGTGGACGGCTGCCAGTGGCGACTGGCTGCAGGCAGGATTGCAGGCGCTCAAGCGCGAAACGGGGGTGGATCTGGCGGCCCAGGCGGTCTTTCTCTGGAACCGCGACCGCTGCACCTGGCGCCGGGGCGAGGACGGCGTGCTGCATCTCCGCAAGCCGGCCCGCAAGTTCCGGGCCCGGTGGCTGCGCGCCCGGTATCCCCGCGAGCGGATTCTGGCGGTGGACGACTTGGCCGCGAACTATGCCTGCGGGTACGGCCACCTTGTGCGGGTGACCCCCTGGACCGGCGCCCCCGACGACACCGAACTGCTGGACCTCGCCCGGTATCTGCTGCAGATTGCTCCCGTGCCGGACCTGCGCGCCTTGGAAAAGCGCGGCTGGCGCGCCCGGCGGTAACGGCCCTTTCCGGGACGGCTCACTCCGTTGCATTTTCTCCCAAGGCCTTGGGATACGGCCACAGCTGCCCCACCTCGCCCTTAAGCCAGCCCGCCCTGGCCGCCCCGGCTCTGAAACGAGACCCAGGCGGCCTTCAGGCGCGCGGCGGCTTCGGGCAGGCGGGCGGGGTCCAGGGTAAAGGGCAGGCGCAGGTAACGGTCGGGCAGGGGCGAGACCCCCATGCTGGCGCCCGGGAACAGGCGCAGGCCGTGACCAGCGGCGTGGTGGGTAAAGCGGCTGGCGTCGGGGGTGGGCAGTTGCACCCACAGAAACTGGCCGCCGCGCGGCACCTCGAAGTGCCACTCCGGCAGCTCGGCGCGCAGCAGTCCGGCCAGCAGGTCGCGGGCTGGGGTCACGGCCTCGCGGCGGGCGCGGCGCAGCCCCGGCAGGTCGGCCAGCAGGTGCAGGGCGGCGTGCTGGGCCATCAGGCTGCCGCCGAAATCGGCCAGGGTCTTGGCCTGGGCCAGCGGCGCGGCCAGCATGGGCGGCAGGCGCATCCACCCCACCCGCAGCCCTGCCCAGTACAGCTTGGAGAGCGACCCCACGTTGATGATCGGGGCTTGCGGCGCGTATACGCTCATGCGGGGCGGCGGCGGCTCGTCGGTAAAACCCAGGTCCAGCAGCGTGTCGTCTTCCAGGGTGGGCAGCGCGCGGTCGTGCAGAAAGGCGGCCAGCCGTTCGCGGGCGCGTGCGGGCAGCACCTGCCCGGTGGGGTTCTGAAACGTGGGGGTCAGGAAGGCGAGGCGCGGGGCGTGCGCGGCGGCCAGCCGCATGAAGGTGTCGGCCTGCAGGCCGTGGCCCTCCACCGGCACCCCCACCAGCTCGGCCCCGGCGGCGCGCATCACGTCAATGGCGCCGAAGTAGGTGGGGGTTTCCAGCAGGGTCACGTCGCCCCGGCGCAGCAGGGTGGCGGCACTCAGGGCGATGGCCTGCTGGGCGCCGCTGGTCACCACCACCTGCTCGGGCCGGGTGGGCAGGCCATCTCTGGTGTACAGCTCGGCCAGCAGGGCGCGCAGGTCCGGCAGGCCGTGGGGGTGATACACGCTCTCGACAAAGGCGTGCTGGCTGGCGCGGCGCAGCTGATCGCGCTGGGCATCCGTGAGCAGCGGCACCGCAATCGTGAAGTCCAGATCGGGGGCCGCGCCTTCGGCCACGGGCGTGCGGAGGGTCAGCAGCGGCGCAGCGCGCGGGGCCCCCCCCGACACCCGGGTGCCGCTGCCCACCCGCCGGGTGAGCCAGCCACCCGCCGTCAGTTCCTCGTAGGCCGTGACCACGGTGGCGCGGCTGACCCCCAGCAGGGCCGCCAATGGTCGCTCGGCGGGCAGGCGCTCGGCGGGGGCCAGTTCGCCGCGTTCAATGGCGGCGCGCAACTGGGCCTGCAGGCGCCCATGCAGTGGCCCCGGGTGCTCACGCCAGCCGCGCAGCAGGGCAGTCCAGCGTGGGGCATCAGGCAAGGATGGAGCGGCCATGCCCTCAGGGTACAGGCCAGTGCCGTGCAGACAAGCAGGCCAATCCCCAGGCCATTGCCCCTACCGGCCGGGCCAATGCCGGGCGCACACTGGGCCGCATGACCACTGCGCGCGCCCGCTGGCGGCCCCTCACCTTCTGGCAGGACACCCACCCCAGTGCCGTGCTGGCGGGTGCAGTGGCGGTGCTGATTGGCTGGGCCGGGCCCAACGTCCTCATCTCCGCCGTGGCCCAGGCGGCCGACCTTCCCAGCAGCGTGGCGATGTCGTGGCTGTGGGCGCACGCGGTGTTTGCCGGCGTCACGGGCATCGTGCTCAGCCTGCGCACCCGCATGCCCATTCTGAGCACTTGGAGCACCCCCGGGATCGCCTTTCTGGTCACCGCCCTGCCCGGCATCCCGTTCCCCGAGGCGGTGGGGGCCTTTCTGCTCTCGGGCCTGCTGGTGTTTTTGCTGGGGGCGTTTCCGCCGCTGGTCCGGGCCCTGCAGGCCATGCCAGCGCCGCTGGCTGCCGCGCTGAACGCCGCCATTTTGCTGCCCTTTGCTTTCCGCGCTCTGCAGGCGTTCGGCGAGGCGCCGGCCCTGGTGGGCGTGATGATCGCGGCCTTCTTTCTGCTGCGGCCGGTCGCGCCGCGCTGGGCGGTGGCGGGCGTGCTGCTCAGCGGCGTGGTGGCCACTGCGGTTCTGGGCCTGGGGCACCCGGCGCCGCTGACCCTGGCCCTCACCCGCCCCGAATTCGTGTGGCCCCAGTTCAGCCTGCACGCCACCCTGAATCTGGCGTTGCCGCTGACCGTGCTGGCCTTTACCGGACAGTTCGTGCCGGGCTTCGGGGTGCTGAAAACCAACGGCTACGAACCCGCCCCCGGGCCCATCCTGCGAGCCTGCGGGCTGGCGAGCATGGGCGCGGCCGTTTTTGGCTGCCACAACCTGACACTGGGGGCGCTGCTGGCGAACATCGTGAGTGGCCCCGACGCCCACCCGGCCGCCGACAAACGCTACGTGGCTGCCGTCTGGGCGGGCGCCCTGAACATTCTGGTGGGCCTGTTCGCGGGCACCTTCCTGCACCTGATGGGCCTGTTACCGCCCCAGGCCCTGGCCGCCCTGGCGGGGCTGGCCCTGCTGTCGGCCACCGGAAACAGCCTGCACGCGGCGTTTCAGGGGGCGGCGGCCGGCAGTCTGGCAGCCCCGGTGGTGCTGGCGGTGACCCTGAGCGGTGTGGCGCCCCTGGGCATTGGCGCGGCTTTCTGGGGCATTCTGGCGGGGCTGGCCGTGTACGCCCTGGAACGCCGCAGCCCCCGGGCCACCTCCTGACCCTGGCAGACCGCCGGGGCCAGCTGGCTGCTCTTGACAGCACACCCAAGACCCGCTATCCTTATGCTTCTGGTCCGACGGGGCCGTGCAGTGCAAGCCACGATATTCCATGCGGAATGGGGCACAAACGCACTTGAGGGAGGCGTCCACCTCTAGGATTTACAAAAACACGGACGCGCGAGCAGAGGCGAGTGGCCGGTCACCCCGGCGCCTTTGAACCACAAGCAAATGCGGCTTCCCTTTTTGGGAAGCCGCTGCTGCTTTTGCGGTGGGGCTTCAGGGAGGAGGCAGAGCCGCGCAGGTGGCGGTTTCAGCGCTGGGTTCCAGGCGCAGCACGCAGCGGCGCGTGCCGTCCTGGCTGCGCAACTCGCCGGTGCGGGCCACCGCGCTGCGGCGCACGAGGCCGTAGCCTTCGTCGTCCAGCGGAATCCGCTCGCCGTCCAGGTACAGGTCGGCGTCGGCAGCAAATTCGCCGGGGGCCCAGGCAAAGCGCACAAAGGTGGACACCGTGAAGTTGCTGCGCCAGTCCACCAGGGTGAGGCCCGTGGGGGCGGGCAACACTTCCAGGTCCGGTGCCGCCACCGAGATGCCCAGGGGCAGGTCGCGCGAGCGCACCCGGATCAACACCGTCTGCCCGGGTAACACGTTGGTGATCAGGGCGTCTCCACGCGCGTTGGTGGTTACGGTTCCTGCGCCCTCAACCGTCAGGAGCACGCCGCTGACCCCTGTGCGAATCAGCAAGCCGCGCTGGGTGAGGCCGGAGGTCAGCTGCACTTGGCCGTCGAGCATGCTCACGGCCCCCTGAACCCGAACGGCCGCGCCGCGCAGGCTCACACTGGCGTCGGCGTCCACGCCACGGGCCAGGGTGTAGGTGGCGCTTACGTCCTCGCGCGAGGCCCGCAGCGTGAGCGCCTGCGTGGTGTCTGGCTGGTAAGAGAGCGCGGCGCCGGGCGACACGCTGCCTGGACCAGCCACGACGCTGCCGCTGACCTGCAGTTTGGGACTGAAGGTATATACCCCGCTGAGCTGGGCTCGCCAGCCGCCGGGCTGAACACTGGTGGTCAATGCCAGCGAACTGCGCTCATTGATCACGTAGTTCAGGCCCAGTTCTGCGGCCCAGGTTCGGGCGCTCAGTTCGCTGCTGAGTCGCGCCGAGACCACCCAGGGGGCGTGCGTATAGGTGCCGCGCAGGTTCAGCGAGGTGGCCCGCAGGTTCCCCACCGGAACGGCCACCCCGGCACCCAAGCTGTACGAGTCGCGCAGCAGGTCAGCGGCGAGGTTGAGGGTGGTGGTCACCGGCGGACGTTCTACGCCGGGCGCGGGGGCCGGGCGCGCGACCACCACGCCACCGGCAGTGGAAAAGCCCGCACCCGGCGGCGCATACCGCCCCTGCACCGAGGCACTGAACGAGCCGTCAGTGGCCGCCTGTGCTTGCGCCTGCACGTTCAGCGCCGTGTTCACGGCGTACTGGCCAGAGACGTTGGCGCGCCAGATGCCTTCGTTGCGGCCCGCCAGTGCACTCAGCAGCAGGCCGCCGCCGGGCAGCGCCGAGGCCTCAGCAGGGAGGGTGACGCTGCGGCGCGATACCCCGTTTTCATCCTCAAGCAGCAACTCCACCGTGTTGCGCGACTGGTTTTCCAGCGGCAGATTCAGCAGATTCACCTGGCCTGCCGCTGCCTCCACAGTGCCCAGGCGGGTGTTGTTCACGTAGATGGTGATGGTGGCGGGGGTTTCCAGTTCCAGGGTCAGCCGGGGGAGAACGCGCGTCACATTGTGCCTGTACACCGCCCCTACACCAGTAAAGCCCGAGGCCGAGAAGCCGGGCTGGGCCACTGTGGGTGCGGCGTTGTATCCGGCGTACAGGGTGAGACCGCTGTTCAGGGCGTATTGTGCAGTGGCCCGCAGTTGCACCTCATTGGTGCCAGCCGCGCGGCGCGTGTACAGCACGCCGGCATACCCGGTCAGGGTGCGCACTGAGCCGCCAACCCCCACGTAGGCCTGCGCGGGACCCACAGAAAAAGGTGCGCGCGTGGCGCTGCGCACGTCGTAGGTGGCGCTGGCCACCGCACCGAAATCCAGCCCGAATGCAGGCGTCACGGGGTATTCGCGCGGGCGCAGCGCCGTACTGAGATCAATATTCTGGGTGCCCAGACGCGCAGGCACAGCTGATACCCGCAGTTCTTGGCTGTCGGCGCGGTAGCTCAGGCGCAGTTCGGGTTGCAGCCGCAGATAGTCCACGCCGTCACAGCTCACACGTTCGGCCACGTAATTCTGTTCGGTGGGCCGCAGCACCTCTGGGGGCAGCAGGACACCGGTTAGCTGTTCTCCGTTGCGCTCGACCCGCACAATCACGGTGCCGCGTGCTGAGGAACCCACCAGCACATTCAGCAGTTCTTCCGGCGAGTCACAGCTTGGTGTGGCCCTCGCGCCTGTGCCCAGAGCCAGCAGCCCCAGGAGGGTCCAGCGCGCAGATTCAGGGAACAGCAATCGTCTCGACAAGGGTCCGGCCATCCTCACTGAGGTATTTCAGGGTCAGTGGCCCGCGTTGCTCGGCTAGGCCGGGCAAGGTAAAGGTGAGGGTTGAGCCTGCCAGTGCTGCGATCATCTGCGTGGACTGACTGACCGAGCCGCGCGTCACCACCACGTTGCGGTAAATCTGGCGCCGGTTGCCGGCGTTCTGTACATTCAGGATCAGGTCTTTGCCGCGTTCAGTGGCTTGAAAGGTGACCTGGGGCTTGGCGCCGGGCGCCGTGACATAGATAGGCAGCGAGAACGAGACGTTGACATTCAGGCCGGCCGTTCGGCCATCGCCAAAACCGGTATTGACCTTGGGCAGCGCCACGCCTTCAATCGCTTCTTGCTGCACCAGAATGCGGTAAGACAGCTCGGTGCCACTGGGCTTTTTGCGCACACCCACGCGAATCAGCTGCGATTCGCCCGGTTTAACCGTAAAGGTTGCCGGGTTCACGATCAGGTCGCGGGTGTCCTCAAGCACCACGTTGCCACCGACCACCTTCCATACCTTGGCCGTCACCGTAAAGCGTGCGGCGGCATTGGTGCTGTTGACCATCGTCGTTTCGGCCACCAGATTCTTTGTGGCGTCAATGTCCAGCGTGGTTGGGGTAAAGCCAAACGTCTGGGCGCTGGCAGCACCCAGCAGCGCGGCGGCCAGCAGCAGTGGCCTGGGTAGTGCGGCGCAGCGGCGGGCCAGATGGGTCAGAAAGGTGACAGGCAGGCGAAGTGTGGGCATATGGGTCTCCCTGGGTGGCGTGGAGCGCGTTCAGACTGCCGTTACGGCAGGGGTGTGCGGAGATCAAGGGTGAGAGGCGCAGCGTACCATCCGGTGGACACCCACTGGTTGGCCGGCGCGCTAAGGGGAAAGCGCAGGGTCTGGGTGCCGCTCAGCGGCAAGCCCGCGCGTAGGGGCGCAGCGCCACGCAAGACCAATGTGGTGCGCTCGGCAGCGCCATAGAGGAACAGATGCAGGTCGTTTCCGTTGACTGCGGCACCGGGTGCATCGAGAAACAGAGTGGTGGCTTCACCAGGCAAGTCACAGCGCACCGTAATGGTCAGGGCGCCGTTAAGCGGGCTCAGGGCGCTGTAGCTGGGCAGATCCAGTTGGGTTTCCAGCGCACACGACGCCCCTGCCATACCCAGGCTAAGCAGCAGGAAAAATGGAACTGTGCGCATAAACACCTCGTGAAAAACGGGGCCACCCTGGATGATCCCAGAGGGCCCCGGTGCCTCAGGCGGCCAGGATCAGTAGTTGATGGTGATGTACACCGTGCCAGAGTAGTCGCCCACTTCGGGCTCGAACTGGCCCTTGTCGGGGGTGAAGCTGGCGGAGAGCTTGTAGGTGTCGCCGTTCCCGCCCGTGACGTTGAACTTGGTGAAGTTGACCTTGTAGTCGCCTTCCAGGGTCTTGTCATCGTTGTTGGGGGGCAGCGTGAAGCCGGCGCGGACCAGCGACAGACGGCCCTGGATGGGCGGGGTGCTGTCAGTGATGGTGACGGTGTTGAAGGTGTTGCCGATGCCTTCGGTGGCCTTGGCCGAGATAGTGACAACAGTGCCGGTCTGGCAGCGCAGGTTGACATCGTTGCCGGCAGCGTCAATGCTGACCGTTTCGGGAGCAGTGTCAGTGCCGTTGTACTTGGCGGCAGCGGGGGTGCTGTTGTAGCTGGCATTCAGGAACACGGCGCAGCCGGGGACCACTTTCATGTTGAACACCAGGTTGGTGGTGGCGCTGCCACTGCTGCGGCCTCCCTGGGCGCTGGCGACAGTGGTGCACAGTGCGGCGGCAATCATCAGTGCTTTTTTCATAACGTCCTCCCCGTTTGCAAGGACTCCCGCTGTGGCACTCCCCTGCCACGGCTGTCATGAGCGGATGCCCTTGCGCAACGAGGTCACTTTAAGAAAAGACACATGCAGAGTCAACCTTCGTTTTCGCCGTGTGGGTGGGCCTCTTCGCAAAAAAGTACCCCCAAGAACGTAAAAATGACCCAGCGAGTTTTAACGTTTAAATGAGAAATGGGACCACGGGGCAGTTTCGCGGCACCTTTCGAAAAGATGAACGTAAAAGCGACGTAAAAATCTTTGACCCTTGCCCCGGGTATCCCCCGGCGGGGGTGTGACCGAAAAGGAGTGGATAAAGAAGGGGAGATCGTCGAACGCCCGTGGAGTGGGCTGGCGGTTGCGGGCAAGCGACGGGCGAACCAGAGAAGGTCGTTCGACCTGTTCTGAACGCGGTTAATAGGGCACGGCTGGCTACGGGCTGGCCCCAAAACGCTTCGGCGCCAACACGGCCAGCCGCCCTTACGCAGCCACTTTGCGGTTTGCTTCAGCTGTCCCTACCCGGTTTCAAAAGGGCTGCCAGTGTCACCGTAGGTTCAAAAACTGCCCCTTTGCTCCTTCCGCGCTCAATACCGCACCAGTCCGGCCAGACCCCCAAATTCCCGCACCAGTCGCTGGGCGTGCTCGCCGTGCACCCGGCGCACCTCAATGCCGTACAGGTCCGTCAGGTCAGGCAGCAGTTCTTCCAGGGTCACCCGTTCCATCAGGCTGTCGTCCAGCGGGCTGTGGGGCACGTCCTTGCGGCTGGTGAAGTAGGGCACCTCGCGGTTGTGGCTGCGGTACAGGTGCAGCTGCGAGCCGTCTTCGGGGATGACCAGCTGGTACACCCGCGCCTCCTGCAGCAGTTCCAGCACCCGTTCCATCTCCATCACGCCGCGTTCTTGCACCTCGTCCAGCAGGGCCTGCTCGGTGCGGTGCCGGTGCTCGGTCAGGAACGGCTGAATTTTCTCCAGAATCTCGGCCGGGTTCACCCAGCCGGCACCGCCGGTCACATTGGTTTCGCCAATGACCTCAAAGGGCGCTTTTTCCGGCAACTCGGCCTTGAATTCCGCCACCCGCTGCACCGGGCCCACCAGCACCAGGGCGCCAATCTCGGCGCGGGTGAGGAGCTCGGTCAGTTCGGCGGCGATGCGGTTGTAAAAGCGCTGCTGAATGGCGGCCTCGCGGTTTTCGAACAGGTCGGTGCCGCTGTCGCTGCGCGGGCCACTGCCGGGTTGCCCGCGCCCCGCCCCACCGCTGTCCGGGGCCCCCGGCACATGGCGCGTGCCGGACACCATGGTGTCCCAGCGGTCGCCGTCGTCCAGGCGCACGTTTTCTTCTCGGCGCAGTTCCAGCAATTCGCCCTGGCGCAGCAGAAACAGGCGCGCCCATTCCCGGTCCACGGCCAGCACCGCCGCCGAGGGCATCAGGTCCAGCAGGCCCGCCAGCAGCGACTTCAGCGGGCGGCCATAGTGAAAGCGTTCAGGCAGGTCCGCCTGAATGTCATGCCGCTCGAAGAAATCGGCCCCCACGACGTACAGCGCGCTCTTCCCTGAACTGGTGCGCGCCTGCCCCAGGTCTTCGAGCACCTGATTCATGACGGTGGGGGGCACACCCGCGCCTTGCATCGCCAGCTTGACGCGGGTCTGCAGGCCCGTGCCTTCGTTGTCGGGCAGGGTGGGGTTGTCGTTGATGACCCCCATGAACACCATGGTGTCGTCTGGAAGCTGCTGGATCCGGCGAATGGCGGTTCTGGAGATCATGCGGCCATTGTTGGGACGTGCCCCTGGTTGCAGCCGTGCAGTTGCCGAAAACCTGGTTCATGCAGTTCACAGCCCTCCGTAGAGTCGCATGAAGAGGTCTACAGCGCGGCCTGGGTGTTCCCAGTGGCCGCCCCAGGCTGACGCGGCAGCAGGGGCAGCCGGCAGCGTCAGGTCCAGCCCCAAGTGCACCAGCCTTAAGCAATGCAGAAGACCCGCCGACCTCTCCCGCTATCGCCTTAAAATCCCACGCAAGGCAGAACAACGAGAAAGGCCGGAGCATCACGCTCCGGCCCTTCTCGCTGTTGACCATGACCTTTCGGCGGTCAACCATCACTCTCTTTAGAAGTCCATGCCGCCCATGTCAGGGGCGCCGCCGCCTGCGGGGGCCTTTTCCTTCTCGGGCTTGTCGCTGACAATCGCTTCGGTGGTCAGGATCAGCGCGCCGATGCTGGCGGCGTTCTGCAGCGCGGTGCGGGTCACCTTGGCGGGGTCCACGATCCCGGCGGCCACCATGTCGTCCACGTACTCGCCGGTTGCGGCGTTGAAGCCGAAGCGGGGCTTGTCGCTGTTGATCACGGCGTTCACGATGACGCTGCCTTCCTCGCCAGCGTTCATGGCGATCTGGCGGGCGGGCTCTTCCAGGGCGCGGATCAAGATGCGCGCGCCGGTGGCCTCGTCGCCGGTCAGGCCTTCAGCGGCCTTCTTGACGGCGGGGATGATGCGCAGCAGCGTGGTGCCGCCGCCGGCCACGATGCCTTCTTCCACGGCCGAGCGGGCGGTGGACAGGGCGTCTTCGTAGCGGTGCTTCTTTTCCTTCAGTTCGGTTTCGGTGGCGGCGCCCACGCGGATCACGGCCACACCGCCGGCCAGCTTGGCCAGGCGCTCCTGCAGCTTCTCGCGGGCGTAGTCGCTGTCGGTGGTTTCCAGTTCGCCCTTGATGGCGTTGACGCGGGCGTCAATCTGGCTCTGCTCGCCCTTGCCGTCCACAATGGTGGTTTCGTCCTTGGTGATGCGGATGCGCGCGGCGCGGCCCAGCATGTCCATGGTGACGTTTTCCAGCTTGTGGCCCAGGTCCTCGCTCACCACTTCGCCGCCCGTCACAGCGGCAATGTCGCGCAGCATTTCCTTGCGGCGGTCACCGAAGCCGGGGGCCTTCACGGCGGCGATGTTCAGCGTGCCGCGCAGCTTGTTGACCACCAGGGTGGCCAGGGCCTCGCCTTCCACGTCCTCGGCGATGATCAGCAGCGGACGGCCGGTCTGGGCGACCTTTTCCAGAATGGGCAGCATGTCCTTGAGGTTGCTGACCTTCTTCTCGTTGATCAGGATGTAGGCGTCTTCCAGGACGGCCTCCATCTTCTCGGGGTTGGTGATGAAGTAGGGGTTGATAAAGCCCTTGTCAAACTGCATCCCTTCCACGACGTCCACTTCGGTGTCGAAGCCCTTGGACTCTTCGATGGTGATGACGCCTTCTTTGCCCACCTTGTCCATCGCGCTGGCGATTTCCTGACCGACGGCTTCGTCGTTCGCGGAGATACCGGCGACCTTCTTGATGGCGTCGCTGTCTTCGACAGGCACGGCCAGGGCCTTGATTTCCTCGATGGCAATCGCCACGGCTTTTTCAATGCCGCGCTTCAGGGCCAGGGGGTTGGCGCCGGCGGCCACGTTGCGCAGGCCTTCTTTCACCACGGCCTGACCCAGCACGGTGGCGGTGGTGGTGCCGTCACCCGTGATGTCGTTGGTCTTGCTGGCGACTTCCTTCAGCAGCTGGGCGCCGATGTTCTCCAGCTTGTCCTCCAGCTCCACTTCCTTGGCGACGGTCACGCCGTCCTTGGTGATGGTGGGGCTGCCGAACTTCTTCTCGATCACCACGTTGCGGCCACGCGGCCCCAGGGTCACTTTGACGGCGTTGGCGACGGCATTAACACCGCGTTCCAGGCTGCGGCGGGCGGCTTCATCAAACACGAGCTGTTTAGCCATGATGGATTCTCCTTTGGAGTGGGCCATGGGCCATGGGCTTTGAGCCATGGGGTCGGCCTTGAGTAAATTGCGGGTTGAAGGCGTCTTCGAAGAGTGCCTAAGCTTGGGCCACTTTCCTCATGGCTCATGGCCCAAAGCTCATAGCCTCATTCCACAATCGCCAGGATGTCGCGCTCGGCCAGAATCGAGTAGTTCTTGCCTTCGAGGCTGACTTCCGTGCCGCCGTACTTGGCAAAGTACACGGTGTCGCCTTCTTTCACGTCCAGCGCCACGCGGGTGCCGTTGTCCAGCATCTTGCCGCTGCCCACGGCAATCACTTTGCCGCGCTGGCTCTTTTCCTTGGCGGTGTCGGGGACGTACAGGCCGCCAGCGGTCTTCTGCTCGGCTTCCTCGATGATTTCAACCAGAACGCGGTCACCTAAAGGTTTCAGCATGTCGTGTCCTCCTGTGAAGTGGGGTGTGTGGGGCCACCCACCGGCAGACTCCGGCGGGTTTTTGCCGTTCCGCACGCAAGACTAGTCCCCCCGTAAGAAAATTGTCAAATCCTCGAATCTGGGAATCTGAGCGTGGTGCGCTCAAGGCGCGCCAGCACGCGGAATCCGCATATGCGCTTGCGTCCTATTGCTTTCAACATATATATGTGAGGCACCAATACACAGCTGACCTGCTCTTCGCAGGTCTGGAGGTTCCTTATGGCAGCCCGCCCCGCCACCCTGAGCCGCACCGCCTTTGAAGACGCCTTTCATGCCCTCCGGGGCGCGCCCCTGACTCTGGCTGTGCTGGACCTGGACCACTTCAAGACCCTGAACGACACTCTGGGCCACAGCGAGGGTGACCGGGTGCTGCGCAACGTGGAACGGCTACTCTCCGGCAGCCTGCCCAGTGGCAGCATCGTGGGGCGCATTGGCGGCGATGAGTACGCCGCGATCCTGCCCGAGACAGCCGCCGAAACCGCCCTGATCCTCTTTGACGAGGTGATCAAGCACTTTCACATTCACCGTGATCCGCAGTGGCCCAAAAGTCTGGGCCTGAGCGTGGGGCTGGCCGCCCGCCCGGCCCACGCCACCACCTACGAGGACCTGAAACGCGCCGCCGACGAAGCCATGATCCGCGCCAAACGCGAGGGCCGCGCCCGGGCCTGCATCTATGTGGAAAGCAAGATGGTGCTGAAAAGCAACTACTACCCCAAAAGCCAGCTGGAACGTCTGGCCAAGCTGTCCGGCGCCCTGGGCCGCACTGAGGCCAGCCTGCTGCGCGAGGCGCTGGATGATCTGATTGAGCGGCACCGGGGGGAGTTGTGACGGGGAGGCGGGAAGCGGTGCGCGGGGGGCAGGGAAGAGAGGTGGGCTTTGGCAAACTGTTTTTTGAGCATGCCGCAGGCTGGCAGGCCGCCCTCACTGAAGCCTGGACGGCCTACTTACACGGCTCGTATCCCATTGGGGCGGTGATCGTGGATGGGGGTGGGCAGCTGCTGGCGCGGGGGCGCAACCGGCTGGGCGAGGAGCGGCGGGTGGACGGGGTCATCAGCGGGCATGATCTGGCGCACGCCGAGATCAATGCGCTGCTGAACCTGCCGGGCACGCCCCGCCCCGAGTGCCAGAGCTGGACGGTGCTGACCACGGTGGAGCCCTGCCCGCAGTGTGCCGGAGCGATTGCCATGAGCGGCCTGCGCGCGGTGGCCTACGCCGCGCCCGACCCCTGGGGCGGCTGCACCCGCCTGCTGACGGACGACGCCTACGTGCAGAAAAAAGGCATTCGGGTGGGCCGGGCCCCCGAGGCCGTGCAGCGGCTGGCCCTGCGGCTGATGGTTCACGCCATCGTGGAAGAGGGCAGGGGCGAGCGCGGCGCGGTGCTGCACAGCTTTGCGGCGGTCCACCCCGACGACGTGGCCCTGGCCGAGGCGCTGTATGGGGCCGGCACCCTGCGGGCCCTGCGGGATCGCCGCGCCCCTCTGGCCGACGCGCTGGCGGTGCTGGCGTGAGCGCGCCCCGGTTTGCCAACCTCTCGCCCGGGGCCGACCGGGTGGGCCGCGCCTGCGCCTGGATTGAGCGGGAGGACGGCTGCGTGCTGATGGTGGGCCTGGCCTGGGGCGGCTGGACCCTGCCGGGCGGCGGGGTGCACCCCGGCGAAAGCGGCGCCCAGGCGGCCATGCGCGAAGCCTGGGAGGAAGCTGGCGCCCATACTGAAGTGGCCGGCGAACCTGTCTCTCTGACCGGAGCCAGCGGCGCGGACGCCGAGTGCTGGCCGCTGCGTCTGCTCGCCCTGGACCCCAGCCCCGAAGGCCGCCCGGTGGCCTGGGTGAATCCCCGGGCATTGCCCTGGGCCGACGACGTGCAGCTGCGGCAGGTGCTGGCGGCGCGCGGCGAGCTGCCCAGTGGCCTGGACGTGCCCCCGCTGGTCGCCGCCGCCCTGAAGGAAGCCGCGCGGCTGCACATACAGGACTCGTGTTCGCTGGAAACGGGCCGCCTGCTGCGTACCCTGGCCGCCAGCAAGCCAGGCGGGCGGCTGCTGGAACTGGGCAGCGGGGTGGGCGCAGGCGCCGCGTGGGTGCTGGCTGGCATGGACCCCTCCGCGCGCCTGCTGACCGTAGAGGCCGATCCTCTGCGTGCCGAGACCGCCTGGGCCGTCCTGGCCCCCGACCCGCGCGCCCGGGTGCTGCACGGCGACTGGACCGGCGCGCTGGCTCAGGGGCCCTTTGACCTGCTGTTTGCCGATTGCCGCGCGGCCAAGGGCGAAGGCGAGGTGCTGGGTCAGCTGGTGGCCGCCCTGGCCCCTGGCGGCCTGCTGGTCATGGACGATTTCAGTCCGCCTGCACACCTGCCCGAAGCGCTGCGGGGCGGCGACCCGTTGCGCGGCGCTCTGTTCAGCCACCCGGCCCTGAATTGCAGCGAGCTGGAAGTCAGCCGCCGCGAGCGCGTGGTGCTGGGGGTGAAACGATGAGTGAGGCCCTGCCTTTCTTCCGGTACCATCCCGACCCTCTGGCCACTGGCATGATTGAACCTTTTGAAGGCGAGTGTCCCTGCTGCGCTCAGGTGCGCGGCTACCGTTACACCTCCATCCCGTTTGCAGAGGACGAGTGGCCTGACCTGTGTCCGTGGTGTATCGCGGATGGTTCGGCGCATGAGCGCCTGGAGGCTGAGTTCACAGACTCGCACGGCGTGGGAGGAGGAAGCTGGGCACCTCTTCCAGATGAGGTCAGGCAGGTCATCGTTACGCGGACGCCTGGGTTCTCAGGCTGGCAACAGGAGCGGTGGTGGACCCACTGCTCAGATGGAGCTGCCTTTCTGGGCCGAGCGGGAGCGGAAGAACTGGCCCAGTACCCCGAGTTTGCCCAGATGCTGCGTGAACAGCTGACGTTGCCGGAGGGGGAGTGGGTGCGTTTTGCCCAGACACTGAACAGGGCGGGAAGCCCCACGGCCTACCTGTTTCAATGTCTTCACTGCGGCGCGTATGGCGGGTACACCGATGCCGACTGATTCCCACCTGCATCTGACCATCCTGCGCCACGGCCGCAGCCGCGCCGACGACGAGGGCGTGCATGAAGGCCGCTACGATTCACCCCTGACCGCCCAGGGGCAGGCGCAGGCCCGCGCCCTGGCGGCCTACTGGCAGGCCCACCCCCCGGGATTTGACCGGGTGTATGGCTCCACCCTGCAGCGGGCCCACGAAACGGCCCAGATCGTCGCCGACGCCCTGGGCCTTCCCCTGACCGCCACCGATCTTCTTCGGGAATGGGATAACGGCCCCCTGGCGGGCCTGAAGCGAGACGAAGCCCTGGCCCGCTACCCCATTCCTGCCTTCCGCCACGACCTGGACGCCTTTACCCCCGAGGGCGGCTAGAGCCAGGGCGCCATTCGGGCCCGCGCGCTCACGGCGCTGGAACGGGTCTGGCAGGGTGGGGGCGAGCGGGTGCTGCTGGTGACCCACGGCGGCTTTGGCAACTCCCTGCTGCGGGAACTGCTGCACAGCGCGCGGGGCTGGTTTGCTTTCGGCGACACAGCCTTCGCCACGGTGCGCCTCAGCCGGAGCAGCCACACCGCCGTGCTGACAGGCGTGAACCTCATGCCCCACTTGGGCGGCGAGGGGCCGTTCAGGGCAGGGTGACCTCGGCGCGGGCGTCGCCCACCGAGAAGCGGTACGCGCCGGCCAGGGGTTGCCAGCGGCCCGGCCCAAAGACATCGCCCCCCCAGCTCTGCAGGCGTTCGCCCGGCACCGTGACCGTGACGCGGCGGGTCTCGCCCGCCTTCAGGGCCGCTTGCAGCGCGGCCACCGGGCGGGCGACTGCCTGCAGGGCCCCGCCCGGCGGCAGCCCGGCCCGGACCAGGAACGTGGCTGTGCCCGCCCGCGAACCGGTATTGCTCAGCTCGGCGCTCAGGGTCACGCCGGCCGCGCTGGCCGTGGCCGTCAGGCCCCGCGCCGCGAAGGTGGTGTAATCCAGGCCGTAGCCCATGGGGTAAAGCGGCTGCGGCGCTTCCCCAGCCCCTTCCGGTGGCCGGTCGGCGGTGAGGCCCGCCTGGGCGGCGGTGTCCGGCCACGTGAAGGGCAGGCGGCCCGGAAAGCCCGCGCGGCCATACAGGGCGTCGGCCAGGGCGGCGCCGCCCTCGCTGCCCGGCAGGTAGGCCATGACCAGGGCGGCCAGTTCATCGCGCAGGTCGGCGGGCAGCACGATGGGCCGCCCGGCCATCAGCACCGCCACCACGGGCTTCCCGGTCCCCATCAGGTCGCGCAGCAGCGTGACTTGTTCGGCGGGAAGGCTGAGGCGAGGGTTGTTTGCCTCCCACTCGGCGGCGGGCGGCTCGCCCAGGGCCACGATCACCGTGTCGGCCTGATTGGCGGCCGTCAGCAGCGCCGGGCGTTTGCTCTCCGGCAGCGCGCTGACCGTGACGCCCGCCGGGGCGCCCGCTTTCAGGGCCACCGCCAGGGTGCTGACGCGCGGCACGTCTTTCACGTTGCCCCGGCCCACGCCCTGCCAGTTCACGCTCCAGCCGCCCAGTTGCAGGGCAGCGCTGTCCATGGCGGGCCCGGTGACCAGCACGCGCCCGCCCTTCAGCGGCAGGGTGCCGCGTGGGTTTTCCAGCAGGGTCAGGCTGGCCGCCGCCGCGCGCCGCGCCAGTTCGCGGTGGTCGCCCAGTTCGCCGCTGCCTGCCAGGGGGCCGTCCAGCAGCCCCAGGCGCGCCTTGAAGGTCAGCACACGCAGGGTGGCCTCGTCCAGCCGGGCCTGACTGACTAGGGTCTGTCTGGGTGAAGGTTCAGAGCCAGAGCAGGATACAAGCGACGTGGACACCGGCTAAAAACTGGTATCCACGCTTCTCGTATCGGGTGGCAATCGCCCGAAAATCTTTGAGG
>NZ_JAHRBL010000026.1 GCF_019693445.1 Deinococcus aquaedulcis
CCGCCGCTTTCATCTGGGCCTGTGTGACGGGTCAACTCCTGGCCGGCAAGCAGCCGATAAAACGCAAGAAACACGGCCAACGCACGGTGTCCGTGTTCCGATTGGGCCTTGATCATCTCCAAGATCTCCTGCTCCACCCGTCGCCTTTGTCTTGGCAGGCCTTACAGATCCTCATACTGAAGTTGGCTCAGCATCACGGGTGCTGGACAGCCACGTATTGACAATCTAGACTCGGCGGCATTTACGCTGTCAGCGTGAGCTTCCTTGAGCATGTCCTGACGCAGACACACCTCTACACAAACACAGGTGTGTTATCTGAGGTCCTGCTCTTCATGGGTGGGTACGTCTTGGCACTCAGGCATGTGGATCGAGAGAACGCACTCCTCCATGAGTGGTGGGCCTTCCTGAATTGGCTGGCAGGGCGGCTCGAGCTGGACCCTGCACGGTCTTGGGCTGCTCAGCTTGTGGCTTTGCTGGGTGACTCCAGGGAAGCGGTGGCCAAGCTTCGTTCGCTGTACCTTGAATTCTCTGCGACCTACAAAAAAGCTCAGTGATGAGCCGGCGCACGCTTGCGGTGCGCTGAGTAAGCCCAGAGCAGGCAGGACTTCAAAGCTGTAGGTATGGCATGAAAAGCCAGACTGAGGATGCAGTCCAGAAGTGATCGCGCGGCCGTCAGTCCTGCCGTCTGTTCATCGCATAAACACGAGACAGGAGCCAATTTTTGTTGCCTCACGAGTTTTGACTGGTAATCAGCTAAAAAACACGAGAAGCGCGCCCCTGGCATGCCAGGGGCGCGCTTCATAGCGGTGGTTCAGCAGCCTGGAATAGGAAGCACGCTCCAGAGCACGCCGGTCCCAGCAGCCAACCACAGCCACTTGACCTTTGCCGTCCAGGGCGAACGCTTGATGGGGTAGGGGTACTTGGTGGCGTAGTTGCGGCGGTAGGTGTACATCAGAACCTCAATCGCAGGCCGATCCTGGCCTGTGCGCGCAGTCCCTTGCTGTCGGTGCTGGTCAGTCCGGTGCCCTGCCCAGCGTTGGAAAGGTAGTACCGCCCGGCGCCTTCGACAAACACGCCCACCTGTGGCGTGACGGCGTAGTTCACGCCGGCCAGACCCAGGCCGTACAGATCCGTGGCGGACCCTGTGTTGCGCCCCTGGCTGAACGTGGCTCCCGCACCAGCACCCACATACGGGGACAGGCCACTGGCATTCCCGAAGTGCACCGTTCCGGCCACGTCGGCGCTCACGGCCCCGCCGCTATAGCTCACGCCCACTTGGCCGCCAATGGGACCCAGCAGGGCCCGAGTCCCCACGGCGGCCGTCACCCCAAAGGTGCTCTGCCGGTCTACGGCCAACCCGGCGTATCCATCCCGGGCGGGCTCAGGACCGGTCGGGAAGGGCAGGGGCGCCACCACGGGCGGCACCTGCACGCCCCCCATCTCCAGGGCCAGCACACGCGCTTCCAGGGCCTGATGCTCCGTCTTCGGGGTCAGGCTGCTGGCCAGCGCTGGGAGCGTGGCCGCCGTGTGCTCCAGATTCATCAGGCGAGCGTCCACGGCCGGTTCACTCGTCTGCTTGAGTGTCGTCAGGCTGTCGTTCATGGTGGCCAGGGCGCCTTCCACGGCCCCCAGGCGGGCATCCTGGGTGTCGTTCTTCGCCTCAATAGCGGCTACACGCCCCAGCACGTCTTTCAGCTCGTCGCTGACCTCCAGCAGGCCGCGGCTCAGGACCTGCACCTGTTCCTGCGTTAGCGCCGCACTGGCGAACTGCCCCGACTGCAGGAACCGCGCGAAGATCACAGCCGCTTCATACCGCGTGATGCCCTGGGTGCCTTTGAACGTGCCGTCAGGGAAGCCCAGGAGCAGGCCCTGACCCACCAGGAGTTCTACGGCCTCGCGGGCCCAGTGACCGGCAGGGACGTCGCGGATGGCCACGGCGGCTGGAGCGGTAACCGGCAGCTGGGTCGCCTGGGCGCCAGCGGTTCCCAGCAGGGCCAGGGTGAGCAGCAGTGCACGCGCCTGCACGGGACTCACCGGGTCACGGCGAGCTTCGCCGTGACGGTCAGGGGCTCTTTGCTGAGCAGGGTGCGCAGCGTCCACGCGGCGGAGAGGTCTGTCACGCCTGCCGGCAGGGCCACGCGGACCCGGCCTGTGAAGGGCACCCGCGCCAGGAGCAGGCTGCTTTCCGGGGTGGTCTCCACCTTCACGGGCAGGGTGGTCCCGGCAGGACCCGTCAGCACCAGATTGGCAGGGCTGGCAAACACGGTGTCTGTGCCGCTGTACGTCAGGGCGTAGGTCACCACGGCTTCCTGCCCTTCGACCCGCACGGTGTACTGCGCGTCCACGCCGTTCGCACTGAACTTCTGTACGGGCAGATCCGTGGCAGGCAGCGCTGGTGCTGGCGCAGGCGCGGCCGCCACGGGGAGGACAGCAGGGGCGGTGGCCACCGGCTGCACTTCCTCGGGATTCACCACCCGGTACCGGGTGATGCCGTCGGCGCGCGTGGTCAGGGCCACGTCGAACTGCACCAGGCGGTTGCCGGTCAGCACCACGTTCAGCGTGGCATTGCCGCCCGGCTGCACCACGTCGAGGTACACAAAGCGGCCGCCAGCGGTGGGGGTGAGCGCGCCCTGCTTGCTGATGGTGACGGCCACGCTTTCCACGTCGCGGGGGAATTCGATCACCACCTGGTACTCACTGGACGCGGTGAGCTGGCCCCGGCCGTTTTCCAGTTTGTCCAGCGTGAAGATCTGCGTGGCGTTCTGCGTCACGCGGCCGCTGTCCACCGCCAGGGCGAGAGGGCTGGTGAATAAAACGCCGACCATCAACAGTGAAATTCGTCTCATGGGTCCAGAGTAACAGATGTACAGCAAAACTTTCAAAGAAGCTGTGTAACGGAAAAATCCGTGTTCCCGGTATGGATTCCTATGTTTTCAGATGATCTTTCTGGCGCAGGTTTTGCCGCTTGCGACCACTCCTCGGTCCCCAAACGAAAGATCCGTGCCTTTCAGCACGGACCTCTCCCCCTGTTGATGCTGTGCATCCTCTCCATCTCAGCGCGGGCCACGGTAATACGGACTGCCTGGCCGCCAGTACTGCTCATCATCCACCTGGCCAACCACCACAGGCTCAGCCTCTTCGGCCGCTTTCAGGACGCCAGTGAACAAGGCCCAGATCATGGAGCAGACAATCTTGAACAGAGCCCAGACCACCACGAGGACCGCGTTCAGGGTGTCTTTCGCCGCTGCATTCATACCCTTCCTCCTCAGACGTAGACCACTTCGCCTTCCGGGACCCGTCCAGCCCGGACTGCCGCCACCGCTTCTGCTGCACGGTACACCCGGTACTGCCCGCGCCGCTCCGTGATCACCAGCCAGTGAAACACCGGCTCCGGGTCAAACAGGGGCGTGAGGTTCTTGTTCGCCAGCAGGCCAGGAATCGTGGCCCCGTGGGTCGTCCCGATCAGGCGCGCGCCGTTCGTCTTGCCCACCACAATGGCTTCCGCCTCGGCCAGCCGGTTGATCTCGTCCACGGCCAGCACCCTTGGGTTCTGGTTTTTGACCGCCTCCTCCATCAAGAGGGCCTGCAGCGCCTTGTTCTCGACCGGAATGATGTGGGCCTGGCCAATCCCGGGATGCTGGATCTTCCCCGATCCCCCCACTTCACCCGAGGTATCCACCACCACCACCTGCATGGGGTAATACTCCGCCGTGACCTTGATCAACCCGCGCAGGGTCGTCGTTTTTCCCGTCCCCGCCTCACCCACCAGCAGGAAGCTCGGGTTGACCTCAATGAACTTCCGGAACGGTTCGCCGATCCCGTCAAAGTACCGGCCCACGCGGAAGGTGTAGGACAGCGGCGCACCAGCTGACAGCACGCGGCTGATGCGGTGGCCCGTCCGGTCAATGCCGCGCCGGTTGTCATCGCGGAAGGTCTTGCACTTCGACCCGATGAACGTCATGTGGTCAAAGGTGATCTTCAGAGGAAAGGGCTTGTACACCTCACCACTGGTCAGCACCCACAGCGGCTGCTCCTCGATGATCTTCAGCTCCTCCAGGTCGTACAGCACGGGCCTCACCTGCGCCTGGATGTCCTGGGGCAAAAACGACAGGAGGGCCCTCAGGTCCTCCTGCTGGTTGATGATGGGGTACCGGTGGCCCTGTGGGGCCACCTGCAGGGCGCTCATTAACCCCTCCGCTCCATCATCTGCTCCAGCAGCTCATTCGTCCGGCGCTGGGCCTGGCGCAGCGTGAACAGCAGCCGCACCCCAGCCACCAGCACGAGGCAGACCAACAGGATCGGCACCCCTTTGGCGTCCAGCAGTGTCACGGCCACACCAAACACGATCAGGGCCACGCACAGCAGCGTGTACGGCGTCATGATCGACTTCACGATGGAATCCCGGAATTCCGTGCGGTTCTGACGGATCTGTTCCTGGTGAGACTGGGCAATTCGGGTCATTTCTGTAGGCTCCAGAGGCGTTGAGCCGCGTTCCACGCGGACAGGGGGCGGGCAGTCCGGGCGGCAGCCTCGAACCATTTCACTTGCTTGTTCGTCACGGCTGGGCTGTTGCCCAGGTACTGCAACGGGGCATTGGTCTTGCCAAACGTGCGGCCGGTGAACACCTTGTCGTCCACGATCAACACCGCCTCGACACTGTTGATGTCGGCTTCAAAGACCTTGGCGCCCGCCAGTGCGAGGCCATTGACCAGTGAACCCGGCTGGTAGCTGAAGTACGGCACCGTCACGAGGTACGTGGGCACCCCCTCCATGGCCTTGAGGCGCAGCGCGTCGGCCAGCACTGCATCGGTCACCTGGGGCGCGTACAGCAGCACCCGCGTCTGCGCAGTTCCGATCAGATCCAGGACCTTGGCATGCCCCACCGGAGTGGCCGAAGCCGCCCCCGTGAGAGAAAGAAACAGGGTCAGGGCGCGCTTCATTTCCGGAGCCCCACCCCGCCGAACATGGTGATGGCCATGGCCGGCACCCCAAACATCAGCGCGCCGGCCAGCACCAGGCCAACCATCAGTCGGATCACCAGTACCCCAAAAGAGATGAAGGTGTCTGCCACGCTGGCCAGCAGCAATTCACCGAAATTGATGATGCTTTTCAGACTGCCCGACATCCACCCGCCGATCTTGGCGATCAAACCCTTATCCGAGATCTGCGTGCAGTCGTTGCTATCCACATTGGCTGCATCCTTCGCTCGGGCCTGTTCACATTCCCGCAGCACGGACTCAATCTCCGCATTGACTTTTGCTGTGCTTTCTTCGGCCAGCTCTTTGCTTTTCTGGGCGTACACACCGAGCTTTTCGGTGTACTTGTCCATGGCCCGCACAGGGCCCACAAAGGCGGTGTCAATCGCGTGCACCAGCACGAGCGGCATGAGCATCAGGGCCGCGAGGGTCCCCATCCACGTCCCGAACATCACGAAAATCACGCTGGTCTGCCCGAAGTTCAGCAGGGCCAGGGCCATCGGCAGGCCCACCAGGATGATGGTGATGCCCCACCCGGCCCCTTCAAGCAGCACGCCGTACCCGGACAGGAACGTGTTCAGGGCCATCATGGCGCCGCCCAGGCGCTTGACGATGTTGCCCATGATGCCCATACCAGCCTTCTGCAGGCCGGGTGCGCCCGCCTTTGCGCCCGCAGCGGCCGCGCCCATCCGGGTCGCGCCGTTCTTAACGGCACCGGCCGCTGCCTTCGTGGCATTGATCGCGGCTCCCCCGGCGCCGGGGAGGGCCACGCTGGTCGCCACCACGGCGGTTGACGCCAGCATGCGCGTGAAGGCCTCTTCGCTTTCCTCCAGCTTGGCATCCACTTTGCCGCCAAACGTCTCCACACTGAACATGTAAGAGGCCGTCGCGCTCGTCGTGATCACGTTCTTCAGGCCGTAGCTGCCCGGAACGTACATCCACATCATCAGGGAGAGGGTGGTGGCAAAGGTGATGGTGGCCGTCCAGAACTCGTTCAGGGTGTTGCCGCCCCCGTTGCGCAGACTGGCCACGCGAAGTGCGTACCCCAGCACTGCCACGGCCTGCGCCATCAGGACCCAGATCATGTACATCCCGCTCTTAGCCACGGCACTCGCTGGCCCGAAGAAGGCCTTAAAGGGATCACCCAGGAACGCTTCCATGTACTGCGCAAAACCAGAGTTGGTCTGCGCGGTCAGCCACTGCGTGGTGGCTTCAATCTCCGGCGTGGTCGGGATAGGCTTGGCGCCCGCCACACAGATCCAGGCCAGCAGGCCCAGCGCCGCCCAGACCTTCACGGCCCGCCTCACAGGCCACCTGCAAAGGCATTCTTGGCGTTCTCAAGCTTGTGCGCGTCGGTCAGGTCCTTGAAGGAATTGATCAGGATGGCGTACTCCCGGCTGAGTTGCGCGGCCGCGTCCAGGTTCTCCTGCGCCACCTGCTCCATTTCAGCCTTCATGGCGTTCACCGTGTCGTCCATGGCGGCCTGGGCGTCACCCAGCTTGGCAATCAGTTGGGTATTCGTCATGGCCTGCTGCTTAGCAATCTCGGTCAGCAGCTGGAACTCGGTCACGCGAAACGCCGCGTCCTGCTTCATGAACGCATTGAAGGAGTTGAGCTGCAGTTCCTGCACCTCACGGGCACTCAGCGCCGTTTTGGCTTTTGAATCCTGCTGGTCGGCAAACCCAGGAGTGGCCGGTGTCCCGATCACCCCCACAGCGCTTTCCAAGGCGGGCTTCATGGCGGCTTCCGTCGATTCAGCGTTCTGTTCGGCGACTTTCTTGGCCTGGGCGGCTTGCGTCAGGCGGGCAAACAGGTCCGCGGTCTCCTGCGCGCGGCCCACCGTCTGCGCGAGGCTCAGGTACGCATTCGAGCGGACGGCATGATCGGCCAGACCGCCCGGCGTCGTGATCGCCATGCCGGCGTTGTCGTCCTTCCGCGCCCCTGCCATCTCCTGACGCAGCACAGCCGTCATCGCGCCCATCAACGTGGACCGGAAGTCTGAATAGGTTTGCTGCATGCTGTCGTTCAGGTCGGCCGTGATCTTGTTCAGCTGGGTCATGCCCAGCTTCTCGCCCAGGTGGTCTACCAGCTGCGTGCTGTACTTGCCAATCACTTCCTTGGCAAAGGACTCCCAGTCGCCGTTCAGGATGTTGTTCGTCAGGAACCCGTAGGTGCTGGCAAGGTTGCACATCCACTCCAGCTTCGAGCTGCCGCCCCAGTACCCGCCGTTGCCGTTCGAGCCCACGTTGCAGGCCTGCTGAATGTACGTCCCCACCTGCTCCCAGCCGCTGGCAGCCGAGGCGGTGCCGGTGCTGCTCAGCAGGATCAGGGACAGGGTAATGCTGCGCGTGTTTCTGCGCGTCTTCATACGAAGGCCTCCGTTTCCAGTACCGGCAACTGGTGCAGCGGCAGACTGCCCAGCTCCTCTTCGGTCTCCTCTTCGGCCAGCTCGATCTCTGGGTAACGCCCGGCCACCAGATCCTCGACCGCCGCCAGCTGGTCGCCATGCCGGGCCTTGATCGCTGCTTCGCGCAGGCGGCGGTGGTTCTCCTGGCTGGAGCACAGCCAGAAAAAGTGCTCGGATTCCTCCACGCGGATAATTTCGCCGTTCACGTCGCCCTCGTCCGGTCGGAAGGCCAGCACCCATTCCGTGAAGTCCTTGTCCACCTTCTGCAGGCCCGTCACGGCCTTGGCCACGGTCGCCGGCATCTTCAGGTGTTTGGTCAGCCCGTCCGTGTTCGTCAGGCGGCCAAAGAAGAACCAGGAGAAGGAATCACGCAGCTCCGGCATGTTTTCGAGATCCGCTGCCAGCTGGGTAATGCCGCCTACGCTCAGGCCAAACGACGCGCCCATGCGCAGCCAGGAGGCCATGTAGTCGCGGTCGCTCTTTGTCCGGATTGTCGAACCCATCTCCTCGACCAGGCACAGCTTGCGCCCCGGAATCAGGCGGGCACTCTGCCATACGCGGTCCTGCACGATCCGCATAGCGATTTTCGTTTCCTGCTCGGCATTGATGGGGATTTTCGAGAGGTCGTAGTACATGTACTTCGCGTTGGTATCGCGGTTGGTGTACTGGTCAATGACCTTGCCCCAGTTCGAATCGTGCAGGAAGGGCCGCATGCGGGCGGCCAGTGACCGGGCCACGTCCACGGCGCTGGCCCGCATCGGGTCGCCGTCGGAATACATGGTCATGGTGTCCAGCGTGCCGTGCACGTCCCGCAGCCTGGGCGGCAACTCTTCTTGATAGAAGGCCTTGTAGGTCATCAGGATGGCCTCGCGCAGCACCGTGTCTTCCAGGCCCGCGCGCTCCTCGTCGGAGTTGCGGGGAATGAAGTCCCGCCACAGGGTCAGCAGGAAGGTCATCTTGCCTTCGTCGGGCGCATGCTCACCCGCAGGCAGGTCCATGGGGTTGAAGGTGGCGCTGCCACCCCCACCGAACTCCACGTGCACGCCGCCAAGGCTCATGATCATGTCCTTGAAGTCGTTCTTGCGGTCAATGACCGTCACCACTGGGTCATACTCCGGGATCAAGGCCAGGACCATGCTCTGCGTGAGGAATGTCTTCCCCCAGCGCGTTGGGGCGATCACCATGAAGTGCGTCGCGCCCATGCCAGCGGCGAAGGGGTCAAACGTCGTCAGGGCATTCGAGCGGTTGCGGTACAGCAGCGTGCCGCCACCGGCCCCCTGGAAGGGCGCAATGGCGGGCATGAAGCCCACCGCGTTGGTCTCCACGAGCTTGAACGAGAACTCCGTGCGGCGGCCATTGAAGGGCGCCAGCGCGCGGTACAGGTGCTTGCTCTGGTACCCGTGCATGATGGGCCTGGGGGACCGGAACAGGGCAAAGGCGGTGCTGGCCTGGCTGAGCATTTCGTTCAGCTGGTCACGGCCCTGAGCAAACAGCAGAACACTGACCCCCACGTCATAGAAGTTGTCGCCTTCCTCGTATACCAGGGCCAAGGTCTCCTTGATCGACCCGTACCGCTGCTGCGCGCTCGCGCTCGGCGCGTACTTCGTGCTGGTGGTCGCGCTGTGCAGTTTGCTGTTCGCGCCCTCCAGCGCCTCCATTTCCATGCCGTGATCCCGGTGGGCAACCTCGATGCAGAACAGCATGTTGCCCGTCGTGATGCGCTCGGCCACGGCGTTGAGCACCCCAAACTCGGTTTGCCGGGGCAGCTCGTGCAGACTGACGGCATAGACCAGGGTGCTGCCGTTCACCACGACGGCGTGATCTTCCGTGCGGGTGGGCGTCGTCAGGATCTGACGCTTAAGGGTCAGAAAGTCTTTGGCGCCCTGCACGGTGGGGGCGCCCTCATACCGCGCTTTGCTTTCCGTGAGCAGCTGGGGCGGTGTGCCGCCCAGGAAGTCCAGGTTGTGGTAGTACCACGCTTCCTGAAACATCTCCTGCGCGCTCATGGCCTCGGCGCGGTACCCGGCGTTGCGCACGCGGTTGAGCAGTTCTTCGCGGCGCCGCTGGGCACGCTGCACTTCTTTGCGCAGGTGCTCCGGATCAGGCGGACTGTCTTTGGAAAAGGGCCGGCTCGGCTTCACCGTGCAGGTCAGGTAGAACGACCATTCCTTGATGGTCCCCTGGCGGCGTTTATCGTCGAGGCGGTCCAGTCTCTTTTTGACCAGAAACTGCGCGACGGGGTTCTTCCCGTTCTTGCCTGCCTGCTTCAGGTTCTGAAAGCGGTCATAGGGAATCGTGGAAATGCGAATGTACAGGCGGGCACGCTCCCCTTCGGGAATGCCCACCTGCAGCACGGTTTTGAGGTCGTAATGCCTGGCTTCCAGGTTCTCGTCACTCATGAGCATGCGTGACGGGGGGTCCAGGCGCAGGCTGAATTCAATGTGGCCGGTCTCGTTGACCATCAGGCCAGCGGTTTTCAGGTCTTCCTCAGCACCTCTGGCCCAGGCATCGGACACGATGTCCCAGTAGGGCTGGGTGTCCCCCACGTCCATGATTTTTGCGCCGTAGGCGTCCACCTTGAACGGGGTTTTTTTTTGCCGGGCGGCCGCTTTGGATTTCACTTGTCCTCCCTCCTGGAGAGCAGGGGAACGGGGCGGGGATCAGGACGCACCACGGCCTGATCGTCACCGTTCCAGAACTGCCACCAGTGCTGGATGTATTTGGGCTTGGCCGCGAATTCCCGCCGCAGGATCAGGGTCAGCACGAACACGCCCACGGCCAGCCCAATAGCGAACGCGCTCTGCATGGGGCCGTGCGCGGTGAGGCGCTTGGCAATCTCCTGGCCCATCAGGAACGCCACCACGAGCGCCATGAGGTTGTAGAGGCTCAGGGTGCCGATCAGGGCATGTCGGCTGTCGGTGGAGTAACCCTTATCGCGGCGGGGCATGGGTGATCAGCAGCCCGCGACGAAAATGCTGGTGATGGCCTTGATGGCGGCCAGGCCGAGAACCGCGACGCCCGCACCGATCAGGCCGTCCTGCGCGCCCTGCTTACCAACCGCGCGGCCCAGGAAGTAGCCGACCAGGCCGATGGCGAGGAAGGTGGCAATCATCTTTGTGCCGGTCAGCCAGCTGAGAATGCCGTTCGCACCGCAGACCCCGCCGTTTAGCACGTTGTCGGGGCGGTTGTTGCCGCCCGGCTGGATCAGCTGCGCCAGCGACTCGCTGCCGGCGAAAGCGGCGGTGGCCATGGCGTACACGAACAGGCGGTAGCGCGCCTTCATGGCCCGCACAGCCTGGAGGCTGCCCATCCGGCTCACTGCTCCGAAAGTCTTGCCGATTCCACCAATCATCAGTCCCTGCATCCTGTTACCTCCAATAATTTCGAGATCGCTCTAACGACCTTGGAGAGATAGTAGTGTGCAAAACTTTCACGCGCAAGCGTACACTAGGGGTATGACTGAATTTCAAGACACGGAACCCCAGAGCCGGTACGCCCTCGTGCGCGATGAGCTCAACGAACGCCTGCAGAACGAGGGCGTGCAGGTCACCATTCCTGACCGGGATGAGCCTGGCTTTCTCGACTTCATGGCCAGCTTCCAGGCCACGCACCCCGCCTACGCCCGGCGACTGACCCAGGCGCTGCACGAGGAACCCGACGCCGAACTGCCCCGTGCCAGCACCGCACCCAGCAAAGTGACCTTCAAAGACCGCGTGAGTGCCGTGCAGCAGAAGCTGTTCATGCGGCCCACTGAAGACGGGGATTACGTCTGGGACAAGCGCAAGGCCGGCACCACGGCGCTCACCTCGGCGCTGCTCCTGGCCGGTGGGTACCTCATGCTGTCCACGCTTCCTGCAAAAAAGGTCCAGGACGTGGCGATGACGGAGACGGTGCAGACCTCGACCACCACAGTTGAGGCCGCGCCGGGGACCAAGGCGGCTGGAACGGGTGCCGCTGCAGCGGCCACCGAGAAAACCCCGTCAACCGATGACGCGTTCCTGGGCGAAGTGAACAAGGACACAGCCCCCAAACCCCTCGAACAGCTGGCCGGTGCCGAACCGACAGCAGAGGGCATCCCAGCCAACCCAAATCCACCTGCTGAGCCGTTCGATGTGCCGCCCTCATCGCCTACCGTGGGCGCGCGGCCCAGCCCTCCTCCAGCCTTCCAGCAGGTGGGTGAGGAGCCCTTCAGCCCTGTGGCCTCGGCGCCTGCCCCTGTAGCGGCGGCCGCACCGATCCCTGAGCCGGTGGCCACGCCTGCCCCGACCTCTGTGGCCCCCGCTCCAGTGGTTGCTCAGCCGGCCGAATCCTTTGATCCTTTTGCCAATGTGAGCCCGGCGCCAACGCCAGCCCCGGCCACGCCGCGCAGCACCCCCGCCCGCTCGACGGCCAGCACGCCACCCGTCCGCGCTGTGGCGTCTACCAAGGCTCCTGCCCCAGTGGCAACGCCCCCAGAGAGCGCCTTTGACCCGTTTGGCGGAGCGGTCACCGTTGCCGCCCCTACGCCAGCGGCTCAGCCCACCGGGGCAAGTACGCCCATTCCGACCGCCGCCCCCTCCCCTGTTGATGTTCCTGCATCGTCCGAGGTGGCCAACACGCCCCGGCAGGCGGTCGTCTATCAGGCCACCCGGCAGGAAGGCAATCCAACCGCACAGGCCCAGCCCCGAAGTGCCCTGGTGGTCACCGCTCGCGCTGCTGGAGGTCAAGACGCCACCCCAGGGGTAGAGAGCGCCCGCTCAGGCCTGCTCCAGGCACAGGCCCGCACGGCCCCTTCACGCTCAGCGGTCATGTACACCCGTGCGGCGCCTACAGGGATGAGCAGCAATGGGACAGGCAGTGCTGGAGCAGGGACTGAACTGGCCAGCGCTCCAGCACCGCAAACCGCTCCATCAACAGGGGGGAGTGCTGAAGGTGCACCTGTTGCGGCCAGCTCGACGGCCCCTGCGCCCTTCGCCCCTACACAGATGGTGGCCGTGCGCTTGGTCACGAGCATCTACACCCCTTCAGGCCAGCCGGTGCCCGTGGTCGCTCAAGGTCCGGAAGGGAACTTTGTGGGGCGCGCGGTCCTGAATGCCTCGCTCGCCCGGGTGGAAATGGAGTTCACCACCTACGTCAGGAACGGACAGGTGTTCCCTGTGCAGGCCCTGGCCTACCAGGACGTGAAGGGCAACCTCGTCTCGGGCGTGCAGGCGGCCGTGAAGGACGTGGCGCCGAACCTGGCGGCGGACCTCCTGCGAAGTGGCGTGGGCGCCCTGAACACCTACGCGCAGCAGCTCACGCAGGCCAGCACCACCACCATTACGAACGGCACGGTCGTCAACACCAAAGCGGCACCGTCTCTGGTGACGGTCCTGCGGGGCGAACTGGGCAAAGTCTTTGCCCTGCCGGAGAATCAGCAGTCCTTTGTCACCGTGGGGCAGGTGCCAACAGGGACCCCGTTCGTCCTGCTCTTCGGTTTAGGAGAGACCAAAGTTCAGACCCCTTAACCGTCAGACCAACACCGTGAAATGGAGGCCAAAGGGCCTCCATTCTTGTGTGACGCTACGGTTTACATCACGGCTTCGAGAGTTTTGACCTGTGAAATGGGCACATGCTGCACCTCGATGGGATAGCCCTTGATGACCTTGCCGTTCTCCACGTGCTCTTTCATGGCATTGGCCACGTAAAACTGCAACCGTGCGGGCTGTTCCTGGCCTTCGAGTGAAGCAAAGTGTGCGAGGATGTTGTACATCGTCCGCATGGTCATGGAAGTGCGGGCCACCACCGCGATCATCTGGCCATCCTTCTTCAGCATCACGATGTTCTGAAGACCGGCGGCGTAGCCTTCATAGCGCACGGGATCGGTGTAGCCCTGTTCTTTGAGCTGGTGCAGGACGTACCGCATGAGCATCGTGGCTTTGATCGTGTCAGGGGCGGGGACATAGTTGTACCGCTTGGCATACCCGAACTCCCGTAGGCCCCGGCCTGTGAGGACATAGACGCGGATGTGGCCCACCTGCTTGGTCAAGATCATTTCCCGCTTGGTGGCCTGCCGGATGGTATCAATGCCGTAGGCGGCTTCACAGGCAGACCGCGCTCGTGGTCCCCAGGTCCAGAGATCATCAATCAATGCTTGTAGGGACTCCGAGGGCGCCTGCTTGCTCATCAACTTGACAGTACCATACTGAAGGTTTTGCCGTTCTGGGCTGAGAAAAGAGCAATGCGTGCCTGCTTCTCACAGCATTTCAGAGCATGCAACGCTACAGTTAACCCATTGCACAAATGAGGCATCCAGGCATTTCTGGGTGTGGCATGCTGGAGGGATATGGGTGAGCACGAAGAGGCAAATCTGGCGCAGATTGCGCTGCTGTGGGAAGAATTGGGGTTTACTCCCGCTCCACCTCAAGCAGCCGACCAGATAGATGCCCAGGCTTCAAGCTCGCTCGAATGCATCACACCAGAATTGAGCCCAATGTCATAAAGGACAGTGCCCACGCTTCCGGCGTGGGCACTGTGCATTCAGGGTGCTCAATTGTCGAGCGGCAAAACTCTGGTCCATCCTCGCGCTTTCAATCAGATTCGGCATCGGTAATCTGCGCGGCGAGGTATGCGCTGATTTCATCCTTTCTTCATGGAGTCACGTCACGGCTAATTGTCACGAAAGGCACGTTACACTGCCCGAGTCCGTCAAACACTTCGCACTCCAAATCGTACTCCAGGGGTCCTATGACACTGTCCCGTCTTCTTCCCGTTACCTTTACCGTCAGTCTTCTTCTGGCCTCCTGTGGGCAGCAAGCTGCCACCGAACATGTCTCCAAGGCCCCCACATCGACCGCCGCTCAGGCGCAGACGAACGCGGCACTCCACACGCTCGCCAAGCAACTCGCCAAGGCTATGGTCGAGCCCGGTGTGCGCACCCTCATCGCCCAGCAAACGGCTCTGAGAGTGACCGGGGATACCGAAGCCCTGTACGCTACCCTCGCGTCTCAGTCAACTGGCAAAGGCACCTTCGCGCAATCCCTATCTTCTGGACTTAGCGCCCAAAGCTTAAACGCCCTCGTCGCCCAGATTCCCAACCTGCACATCGCTGTCCGCGGCGCCGCCTGGAACGCCGAAACGACTCTGCCCCTGGTCGCCGTGGCCACAGAAGGTGGGGACGAATATGCGCCGGTGACCGCGTATGACGCCCAAGGCCGCGTGCACATCCTCGATGGCCGCACCGCGCCGACCATGCCGGTGGTGGCTGTGGGCGTCAACGAGCGGGTGGATGCTCAGGGAACAGTGTTACCGCAAATCCTTCCTGGGACGCAGAACGGGGCGAACCTGACCGCGCAGGTGTGTCACGGGGTGAAACTCGTTCGCGTTGATATTCAAGATGCGAAGGAACCGTTTATCAGAGGGTCGGCTGAAATCTTTGTCGCGGTCAAAGGCGCTGGCATCGGCTGGCACGGTCAACTGACATCCGTCTTTGACGCTGCACATCACATTGTTGAGCAGTATTTTGGATGCACGGATGGCGACGTACACTTTTACTGGTACGAGCGAGACGGTGGAGCCCAAAATCATATGCTTTATGTCGGTCCTTACAGCTTTGGCTGGATGAACGATAACGAGGACGACTTCATGGGCAGTGTGAAGATGCAAAAGAGTCTGTTCGATGGCTCGACCACCGATATCAGAGACATGGGGACCACGAAACAGTACACCCAGTGACCGAACGCGCTGATCTTTGAGCAGGCGTGCTGGACAACTCAAGTTCAACCTCCATACGCTCCTTGGTGAGCGGAGCCCCAGTCTGAAGACTGGGGCGCTCGTGTGCATGACGGTCTAGTGGTCTGGCCCCAAAGTTGGACGGTTTCTGAGATGCACATATGGCCGCTGCAATTGCAGCGGCCATATTGCCTGATCGTACTTAGTTGTCCAGCGGCAACACCGTGGGCACCGGCGACTTCCACTCCACTCTTCGTTCCAGGCGCTGTGCGGCCCGTGGCGCCGTCACCTCGACTACCCCCTGGCCCTGAGTCGTCACCTCATGCCGGGACACGCTGTAGCCCGCCACCGCGCCGTCCTGGCTCGTGCAGGTCGCCCGCACCTCTATCTTGGCCACGCCTTCTAGCTCCGTGGCCTCCAGCGTGCGGACCCAGGCCTGCCCTGGCCCGGCCACCACCTCCGCTCCCACACCGCCCACGGGCTGCCCGCTCGCGCTTACCAGAATCAAGGTCACGCCCAACGCCTCACACACTGGGGCTGCCCCCTCCCCTGGGGCTGGGTTGCTCAGCTTGAACACCATCGGTGCTGGCCGCACGGGCACGGGTTTCTCTGGCGGGACCAGCTGGGCCAGCTCCGCACTCGTGCAGGCGGTCATCGAGAGGATCATCGTCATCGTCAACAACATGGCTTTCACAACATGTTCTCCTTGTTCAGTACGCCTTGGCATAAGGCGCATACGGGGTCATCTGGGTTTTGGCCTGCACCGCCAAGCCTGGACCCTGCATCACGTACCAGGTGCGGCCGTCTTTGTTCATCAGCACCGTGTCGTTCCCGCTCAGCACCAGCGAGCCCGTCATGTTCATGCCGGTCGGTAGGTAAAAGACCTTCGCTCCAGCGGCTTTAAGGGGGGCCATAGACTTCACGGCCGCCTGACTGGTGAGCACCGTCACCTGAATCTTCTTGGCCCTCAGCAGCGCCAGCACACCCGCCTGAAATGCCTGATCGCCGAAGCGGCTGCCGTACAGCTGCACGCTGCCTTTCAGCGTGGCCAGCACCAGGCGGGAATCGGTCAGTTTGCTGGTCTTCACCGCTGGCACCGCTGCACTGGAGGCCGCGCACAGCAGCGCCGCCAGGAGGGTCAGGCGTCTCATGCCGCCACCTCCACGGCATTTTTGAGCGGGTGCCCGTCGTACAAATGCCGGCGCGCAGCCTCCGCTGTCCCGGTCTGCAGCGCCCGCACGCCCTCGACCGTCCACGAGTCCGGGTACGCCTGCAGGGCCAGCAGCGCGAACAGCCGGTGATTCACCACCAGCCCCGCTGCTGACACAGGGTCCTCAAAGGCTTCAGGCGGCGCCCCAATGACGTTCACAAACGCTTCTTTGACGTCCTCCCTATACACCGTCCCGTCCGCATTCAAGGTCAAGGCCGTGCACGAGAGGGACAGCAAGCCTTCCAGGGTCTCCTGCACCGCCGTTTTGAACGCCTCACTCTGATCGCTCCAAGTGGTCATGAGGGCGTAGTGCAGCACCGTCAACTGGTGATCCACGCTCTCCCGGTACTGCCACAGCCCCGCGCGCTGCGTGTCCATCTGCTGCGCGTACAGGGCCGTGACGTGGTGCAGCTCCAGGGCGGTGCTCTGAGGGACTGGGATGGACGGTCGCCGGAACAGGGCGGCAAAAAGACTTTTCACGCGCATGCCAGCACCTCCTCGCCGGGCTTCAAGGGGTGGCCGTCGCGCAGCTGGCCCCACACCCACGCCCGGGTGTCCTCGCGCAGCGCTTCCACCTCTTCCACCGTCCAGTTCTCCGGCATGAACAGCAGGTGCATCAGCCCTGTGATCCGCCCACTGATCAGCCGCCCCGCCGCTTCGACCGGATCACTGAACGCCTCAGGCGCCGCCCCCAGCAGCTCGTCAAACGCCGCCCGCACGTCCGGCAACAGACACTCCTCACCCGCCTGCAGGGCCAGCGGGGTGTGTGCCAGGGTCAGCAGGCCTTTCAGGGTGCGCCGGATCTCGCGCTTGAACGCCTCGTCCTGGTCCACCCACGTACTGCCCAGGCAGCGGTTCAGAAACGTCAGCTGCTCATCCACGGTATCCCGGTACTGCCAGAGGCCCGCGCGCCACGCCCGCTGATGCTCCTGCGCCTCGCGCTGCGCCTTCGTATTCATGCCCAACAGCCCCAACACCTGCTGCCACACGCCTGCCTTGCTTCCGGTCTTGATCATGGTCTGTCCTCAGCGCAGCAGCGGCGCATACGTGAAGGCCGGACGGCCCTGCACGCGGGGAATGGTGTAGCCCTCCGGCACACTCACCCAGTCGAAGAGCATCTGTGGCCCGGCATACGGCAAGCCCAGGCCGGAATACGGGGCGATCGGAATGGGCGCCGGCAGGACCACCGTGGCCCCCGTGCTCCACTCGACGTTCGTGCCGGTGGCCTGATACAGCAGCGGCCGCGCGAGCTTGGCCCCCACGTTCTCGGGGAGCATCAGGGCTTTCATTTCCTGCCACGCCTGAAAGAACGTCGAGTAGCCAAACAGCTCCTGATTTGGCAGGCTGCTGACGCTCAGGAGCCGCTTGAATTCTTCGAGCGGCCAGATGCCTGGAAGGCTGCTCAGCGTCTCGTTTCGACCGGGCAGGGTATGCACCCGCAACGTGGGGCTGTTGTAGGCCCATTGGTAGTAGTACAGGGGGGCGTTGGCGCCCAGAGCGCCGCCCAGGCGGGCTTTTGCGGTCTTGCCCAGCTGGAGGAACTGATTCTGGCCCACGTCCGCATTCATCACCGGCGCAATGATGGCCCCCTGCCCCGGCACATTCGACTTCCAGGGCAGGGGAAAGAACAGCGGCCGCTGGGGATTGAACAGGGCTTTCACCGTATCCGCCTGATATTCGGCGAGGTACTTGGTGTGTGCGTGCTGCACGGCGTTCTGAATACGGCCCCGGGCAGCGTCCATGTTGAAGTACACCGGCCGCGGGCTCAGGGGATTCAGGGTCGTGGTGTCCCCCTCGATGCAGAAGAGCCGGACGCCGAACAGGTAATTGCAGACGCCCGGCAGGTACATCAGGGTGATGTCCGGGCTCAGGTCATCGCAGTAGTCGCGGTTGGACACCTGCGGAAAGAACAGGTAGGTGTCCAGATGTAGCCCTGGCTCAGGCGCACTGGCAGGCACTTTTCCGGCCAGCTGCGTCGGCACCACGCCCTCCGGCACATGGGTTTTCAGAGCCGGGGTCTGAGGGTTCAGGCCCAGGTTCAGGTCCAGCACGCAGCGGGTGAGCCACGTCGCTGGACTGTTCAGGGCGGTGGCGGCCCGCCAGTAGTAGCGATCCTCGAATCTTTGCCAGGCCTTCCGCAAATCCCGCGCCACCTCCTGGCTCTGGCTGGACACGCTGTACGGCACCTGCCATTCGTAGGTGGGGCACTGGTTCGCATCGGGCGTCCGGCCCGCCTGCCGCTCTTTGCGGCAGGTTTCAGCGTTCTGCTGGTAGGTCCGGAGGTCACTGAGGGTATGCACGCTCAGGTAGGGCAACTTCCCTTGCGGCAGGGTTTCGAGCCGGGTGTCTGGGAAGGAGAAGACGTTCTGAATGGGGCTGTAATCGGGTTTTGGCTGGCCCTGGTCGCCGGCGCCGGGGGTGCCGCCATTCTCGCCCAGGACCGGGGCCACCACGTCGCCCACGCCGGGCAGCGTCGGCAGCTGGGGCAGGGTGCCACTCGGGCCGCTGGGGAGGCCGGGAATGGGGGGCAGCGGCGGCAACGAGGGCAACCCCGGCAGGCCTTCCGCGTGGGCGGACCCGAGGACCAGCAGGGCGGTCAAGAATGGTTTGATCGGCATGAAATTCACCTCCTTACCGAAAAGAAATCCGCTGAGGCAGCGGGCTAAAACACTTTCCTTCTATTGAAAGATTTTCACACATGGGCCTAGCGTACCACCACTTTCGGGGAAATTCCCCTCAAGTGACGGCAAACCTTCCCGACAGCAAAAGGGCAGGGATGATCCCCTGCCCTTCAGCCCTCTCACCCTCAATATTCCGGTTGCGTCTATTCCATCCCAGGGACCATCAACTGCTCAGAGCGGGCACGTTCTGGCTCACCTCAAAGGTCAACAGGTGCTCCGCTGGTAAGGGTTGATTCCGGCTCAGCAGGGACCCGTACCGCCCCTGCCGGTACACGCGCTCCAGATCCGCTGCAGACTCCACGCTGCGGTACACCAGTCGGCCGCCGTCGCGGTCCCCACTCGTGACCACTGTGCCCCGGTCATGCAGGCACACGTCGCCCTCTGGTCTACTCTCCATGGGATAGGCCAGCGAGAACACTTCCTGCTCGTCTGGCTGCAGCTGCTTCAGATGGTCACCGCAGTACCCATGCAGCATGCGGGCGCGTTCCACTTCATCTGGGTCTACCTGCACGTACCCGGGTAGTAACCACATTTGCCCGAAATTACCCGTTAAGCACCTGAACGCTGTCTTTGCCGACTTATAGGGTGCTTTGGAGTGGAAGCTAAGCGCGCAGAGAGGATCTGGGCTGAGAGGCAAAGTAGTTCGCTTTGTCGTGTTGACCTCGAACTCCGTGCGACTTTTTTGACCGCATTGGCAGCCGGTTCACCCGCTGCGTGGCCAAAAGTTCGCGGTATGACTACTGGGCGAACTTTCCGGCGACAGCTCTCCTCCGCTGTAGATCATCGCGTTTGGTTGACGGTAAGGGTGCGCTGGCCCCGACCTGACTGTCAGGGAGACTGCAGCGTCGCCTGGATGGCGCGTACCACGCTGGCACTCAGCCGCTGCTGATCAGCCGGGTTCGTTAGCCTACCCCCATCTCCTGCGTTGGTCGCGAAGCCGACGTTGAGCAGCACTGCAGGCACCTTGGCTTTGGTCAGCACCGTGTACTCCATCTCCTTCACCCCTCTGCTGGGTGCCCCCGTGTTCCGCGTGATGTCAGCTAACAGGCGTGTGGCGAAAGCACGGGACACTTTCTGCTGCGGCGAGGCGTCCTGCGCTGCCACGTACGCGCTGATGCCCCGTTGCGTCTCATCCTCAGCGGCGTCCGCGTGCAAGGACAGAAACAGGTTCGCTGGACTGACGGCCAACCGAACACGCTCAAGCACGCTCAGGCCCTGATCGCCTTCCCGGGTCATGATCACCTGCACACCGGCCCGGGTCAGATCACGGCGAATCTGCTGGGCCAGCAGGAGGGTGACGTCTTTTTCCACGGCATACCCGACCACACCGGCATCCTCGCCCCCGTGTCCTGGATCCAAGACCACGATGCCACGCGGGCTACCGGAGCCAGCCAGCGCCACAGGAGGCAGCACGGCCACGAGCGCGAAAGGGACACCAGCAAGCAAGAGGAAGGGGATGCGGGGCATGGCGGACTCCTTAGGCCGGATGAGGGCCGTGATGCGAACAGTGAGGTGGCTGGTGGACGCAGATGGGCTCAGCAGCGCATGGGCAGGCCGTGATGTGGGCTGCGCCAGGCGGAGCAGGGCGTGGGCTAGGTGCCCTGGGGAAACGATGCGGGCTGCCCATGCGTCGCACTGCTCTTCACTGGCCCGGCGCCACGCGGCCAGCACCATCCAGTTCAGGGGTTGGAACCAAAGGAGGTGGGCCAGGACCCCCAGAGCTACGGTCCACGCCGGATCACGGCGGAGCAAGTGGGCGTATTCATGGGCCACCACGGCGTTGAGTTGCTGGTGGGTCAGGTGATTCGTCAGGTCAGGGGGAATCAGGATCGTGTGGCGACCCAGGGCACAGGGGCCTGACACAGGCCCCTGCAGCAGCCGAACATGCCGCAGAGGCGCATGACGCGTCACGTCGCTCAGCAGGCGTTGGAGTGCTGGATCTTCGCTCGGCCGAGCGTGACGAAGTGGGAGCCGTCTCCAGGCGAGGCCATAGCGCACCACTGTCCAACCGGCACCGCTCAGGAGAAGGACAAGCGCCCAGGGCCCCTCGGATCCTGACAGGGGCAATGGAATGACGGTGTGGGCGGGAACGCTGGGCCGTGCAACGGCCACCGGTGGCCGTTGAGGGATGGGAGTGGAGACGGCAGATTCAGAAACGCTGCTGGGCACAATATCTGTGATGAGGGCAACGACGCGGGGTGGGCTGAGCACACTGACACTGAGGAGGGCGGTCCCCAGCGGCAAGCACAGCGCCAGGCGCAAGAGGGGGTCGCGGAGGGCCGCTGGTGGGCTGAAGACGTGGAACAGGAGCAGCACGAAGCTCAAGACCAGGGTGCTGTGCAGCAGGTAGGTCAGGAGCCATTCAGTCATCGCTGACCTGTTCGTCTAAGAGCATCTGGAGGCGGCGAAGTTCTTCGGGTGAGGCCTGCTCGCTGTTGAGGGCTGTGGTGAAGAGGCGGAGAGCCGAGCCGTCGAAGACACGTCGGATAAGGTCGTGGACGGCGCGCTGTTCGACGTCGGCTTGGGTGAGGGCGGCGGCGTAGATGTGGGCGTGCTGGTCGGTCTGGGAGGTGAGGTAGCCCTTGTCCAGCATGCCTTGCAGGTTGGTTTGCAGGGACGTGTACGCCGGCTTGGGACGGTTGGGGAAGCGCTGATGGAGCTGCCGGACCGTGCTGGGGCCATGCTGCCAGAGGAGTTTCAGGAGCGTGAGTTCGCGGTCGGTAGGGCCAGGATGCGGGGGACGAGCCATGGAGCCTCCTGAGTTGCCACTTTATCCGAGTTTGCTCGGAGAATCTACGGGTCAACTCGGAGAGCGGGTTTCATACCACTTGGAGCGGCGTGTCACTGAACAGGCAATCTGGCAACAGTTCCATGATGCGATCTACAGGGGGGCAGACACCGCGGTGTCTGCCCCCCTGGATTCCCTAATAGCTAAACGGGTGTTTTCGGGCGAATGTGGTTATTACCCGTACCCCAGTCGCTCAGCTGCCGCAAACAAGGTCATCAGGGACAGGACGCCCGCCCATTCGGGCGTCGTCAGGTCCGGGTTCATCCGGCCTCGTTCCGTCATCACCTGGGCCATGAAGGTCATGGGCTACTCCTCGTCCTGCAGCCGGTTGATGTTCAGGAAAAAGGCCTGCACGTCTGCTTCTGGCACCTCTTCTGTCTCCATAGGCAACGGCTTGGGCATTTCGCTGGTGTCGTCCTCCAGCTTTAGAGATGCAGCAGGCTGCTCCAGGTCCTTGAGCTTCTTTCGCGCGGCCTCGTTGGGGGGTGGCGTGAAGGGAATGTTGGCCCCCTCCGTCTCCCCTCCCTGTTGATCTTTTGGCGCAGATGCTCCTGCTTCCTGTGCCTTCTGTCCAGGCTCCACCTGCCCTTCCACTGGGGGTGGCGGCGTGCGCTTTGCCGAGGCGCTGGTCTTCGGCTTCTCCACCTCCCGCTTCACCACTTTCGCTGGGGGTAGGGTCTGCGCCTTCTTGAACTGCGGCAGCGTGAATGGTTCCATGCGGTACCCCGCGATGTACGGGAACTCGTTGCTGTGAATGATCGTCTGCCCCATGCCCAGCTGCAGTGCCTGGTCCACGGTGATCAGTTCCCGCGCCATCAGGCCCGTGCTGTCCGTCTCCTTCTCCCCGCCTGTTCCGTGCGTTTGCACTTCGGCCATGTACTTGCCGCCGTTGTCGCTGATGTACTTTGCGGTTTCCGCGTCTTTCGGCGCGAAGTAGATCTTGGTGTGCGTGTTCGCCTTGATGGTGTCGCTGCCGGTCGTCTGGTACGTCGTTTCGAGCTGGGCCAGCGCCTGCACGTAGATCATGCAGACCATCCCGCGTCCCGCCACGGTACTCGTGAGTTCCGGCAGTTCCGGAACCGTGATGCGGCCCGCCTCGTCGAAGATGAACAGGATCGGGGTGGTGGGCTCGTCCGGGTGCAGGTCGTAATACTTGATGATCGACTCAATGATGCTCAGCAGGACACTGGAAAACGCGTGCACGGTGTACTTCAGGTCCGACTCGCGGAACACCATGTACAGGCTCGTAGGCTTCTTCAGCAGGTCCGTGGCTTTGAAGTCACTCTGCAGGGTCATGTCAATGACGCCATCACTGAGCATGTACATCAGCTTCGAGATCAGGTTCATCCACGAGTTGTTCAGGAACTTGTCGCCCGCAAAGCCGTCCCAGTCATAGAGCGCGGGGGACGTGCCCAGGAAGAAGGTCAGGTTGCGTTTCACGCCGGGATCGTCGGTGGCGTTGTCCAGCATCGTCATGCACTCTTTGCAGCCCAGGCTCAGGCAATCCCGGATGAACGGCATGACCGGCTCATCAAGCAGCTTGGACGTTTTCATCATGGCGAACAGCGCAAACGCCGCTCGACGGGCAAAGGCCGAGTTACTGCCGTCCGCATCTGGATTCAGGATCGCGGTGGCACTGGCCAGCAGCTGCTCGTCCGTGTCGCGTTCCAGGAACGGGTCAAAGCGGCTGGTCTGCGCGCCACTGCTGGGGTTGAGCACATACACGTCCTGGCCCATCACCTGCTGCCGGTACCCGGACGTGTTCTGGTAGAACTCGCCTTTGATGTCCACCACCACGGTACTGCCCGTCCAGTTCAGCAGGTTCGCCGTGGCGTTCAGACCCTTACCGGCACGTGACGGGCCCACGATCAGGACGTGCCCCAGCTCCTTCTTGCCGGCCAGTCCGGAACGCAGCACGATCGGCTGTCCGTAGGCATATCCCAGGAAAACCTCACGACCCGTGAACGTCTTGACGAACATCCCGGCAATCTCTTCTTTCGTGGCCCAGTGGGCGTTGTACATCGACTTGAAGTAGGCATCCTTCTTGTCGAACCACCAGAGCGTACCGGCGAAGAGAGCGAGCGCCGCGCCGTACAGGGGCAGTGCATTCGAGCCCGAGACGTACAGCGCCGCATAGATCGCCACCGCGAACGACAGCCAGATCAAGAGCAGCCGCAGGAAGAACAGCGGGTAGGAGATGATCATTTCAGGGCCATCCTCTGCAGCGTGCCTTTGGGCTGCGTCATGGAGTGATCTTTCGACACATCCGTTCTTGCTGAGGCGACACGCACCTGACGGCGGTACAGCATCTCGGGCTTCCAGATCCGGCCGTAGAAGACGAACAGCACACCGACCACCAGATTGCTCAGGTGAAGGGCACGCAGCCAGAGCGGGTCCTGCCATGCGGCCAGATAGGTCTGTACACAGCTGGGCTTACCACTGCACTGCCACAGATACCGGCCCACGTTCATGGGTTCCTGGTACGTGGCCAGGTACTTGGCTTTCACGCCATTGAGCACGACTGTCATGTCAGCGAGGGCCCCGAGGCCGCCTGCGATGACAGCGGCGCACATCAGGACAAAGCCCAGGATCAGCAGCCACCTCGGGCGCAGGTCAATGTAGGTCATGGTTCACCTCCGGTCTGGGGTGGCAGTGAGGGCATCAGCGGACACCCTTTTGGGCAGCATCCTCTATTGAAAGTTATGCTCATAGTTCGAGCTTAGCACCGATAAGGCATGAAGGTAGATAGCTAGTAGTCAGTTATCTTTCAATCAAAGGAGAGGGACGCTGTGCGTCCCCCATCTCTGACCTCGCCCATCCCCTGCTGACCCCTACATGTCCATGTCCATCTGCATCCGGCGTTGCCGCTCGGCTTTCTGCGGCTCTTCCTTCCTGTCATTGCCCGACTCGCCCGTCTCGTCCTGTCCCTTGGATTTCACGCCGGATTTCGCCGGGCCGTTTTCGACCGCATCAGCCTTCGCGGCCCGCTCTGCCTGCATCGCCTGCCACTTGTCCCACGACAGATGCGGGTTGTGCTGATACGCCGCTTCAATCCCGGCCACCAATCGGTCTCCTGTGGTGCGCATGACCCAGAAGTCCTGCTTGTCCAACCGGAGGTCACTCATGAGCAGGACATGCACATGCGGGTTCTGGGTGTGCCCTTTGTCGCCCGCATGCACAAAGACCATGTACGTGTCGTGGCCCCCTTCCCGGAGGGTGCGGTTCGCCCAGTGCAACATGGCCTCTTCCCCCAGGTTTCGACCTGGGCTGAGCACCAGCCGGTAGCAGTATTGGTGCTCTTTCGACTGCTCCGCCAACCACGTGTGCACTTCGTGGGGCTCGTGCTCCTTCAGGCCATTGTGTCCGTGCCGGTGCGTCTCGCCTTCCTCGTTCGGGCGGAACATCATGTAGTTCGCACTGGCAAAGAGCTTCCCCATGCCTTTGGCATTTGTGCGGACGTAGTTGCTCTTGGCGACGGTGCGCGTGCCCTGGCTTTGTCGTCCTGCGGTTCTTGACATGCTGCGCCGGGTGCCAGCGCTCATGCGGGCCGTCAACCCACTCGCCCGCACCACCCGGCCCTTGCGCATTCCCCCACTCATGTCGTGCCGTCAGCCGCCGCCGGTTGTGGCGCCAGCGCACTGAGGAGCGCTTCGACCTCTTTGTTCTGTCGCATCAGACTGTCATACGCCAGCTTGCGCGCGCCCTGGTGCACCTGGCGTAGGGTGTTCTCGTCCGCCTTCGGGTTGAGCAGTCCGTAGAGCCCCAGCAGGATCTGCGTATTGGTACTGGCGTTCAGGGCAGCGCGGGCCTGGAGCTTGGCCAGTCGGCCGACATGCTTCTCCATCGCGGCGTCCACGAGTGCATCCAGTTTGGGCATCAGGAACGTGGTTGCCAGCTCACTCTTCTGCTCACTTAACCCCTGGATGATCAACTCCTCGATCAACTCGGATTCCTTCAGGCCAGTCGTCTCCATGATCTCCAGTAACGCCGCCTTCACATCTGGCCCCACTCTCGTCTGCACTCGCACCTTCGCCATTCAAAACTCCTTTTGTATCCAACAAATCCGTTTGTATCCAAGCAAGCGGTGTCCCAGACGATGAAAAACCCCTATTGTATCCGCCCTTATCCTGCCCTAACCCCTCTGTTCCCCCGTAGCACCGCTGGAGGGGGAGCGTTTAGAGGGGTTCAACGCGTGAAGAAATCGAACCCGCCCGATGCACAGAAACAGCCTTGCAAAGGCTGCTGGCTGCCGCCTTGTGCAGCCGCATGCAACGCATGCCTCCTGGGGTGTGCACAGACCAGCTGGTCGTGATGGTGCGTGCGACACCGCGCTCGCTTGGATCGTTGAGAGGTCGAACCACCAGCACGGCCACCTGGAAGCGTTGGTTGCTGTGCCACGACACCTCCTTCGCATTGATCGTTGAGGTGACGGTGCACCAGTGATGCGACCTGGCGGTGCTGCTTGAAAGGCCACGACACCACACACCCTTCGTCTTGCACTCGCACGGACTTCTCCCCCTGCGCATGCGCGCGCATGTGCACTGCTCTGGAAGTGAGGGATAGAGCGCCCACACGGCAAAAGCACGGCTGCCCATCTGCAGCGCAAGCGAAGCAGACAGGCAGCCGTGGCATGAGCGTTAGCGCCTGGCCTTCGCCTTGCCGCCGCGCTTACGGTACTGCTGCATGGCTTTGGCAAACGCTTCTGGATCTTCAGCCAGGCTCGCTTTGGTGGGGTAGGACACGCCGCCCCGTTTGGGCGTGGTGGCCTGCTGCTTGGCCAGCCACGCATCGAACGTGGGGGTGCGGTGGATGGCGAAGTCGTGTTGTTGAGCGGTCTTCTCAATGTCCTTGCGGTTTTCGTCCAGGCCAATGAAGGTCAGCTCGAAGGTGTCCGCGATGGGCGCACCTTCGATCACGGAGGTCCGGATGGCGGTCTTGAGGCCACTGATGAACAGTTTGCGGCGCTCGATGGGAATGGTGGTGATGATGTCGCTCAGGAAGGTGTACGAAGGTTTCTGTTCTTTGGTCATAGATTGAGCGTACAGTAACGGCATATGAAGCTCAAGTCGGCATGCCTTTCAATTATGGTGATGGTGAGTTCTGGGCAGGCCTGTGGGTATGTGCCGGTGCACCTGCTGGACTGGACGCGGTACTACGCCGATGCGTACCGGGTGAACCGGCAGCTGCTGCTCAGCGTGCTGTGGACGGAGAACCAGTTCTGCAACCGCACCAGTCCGAAAGGGGCGCTGGGGATTGCGCAGATCATGCCGGGCACCGCAAAGGACTTGGGGGTGAACCCGCTTGATCCGGTGCAGGCGATCCACGGGGCGGCGAAGTACCTGCACCAGCTGCACGGGCAACTGGGGAGCTGGAAACTGGCGGTGGCTGGGTACAATGCAGGTCCAGGTGCGGTGCAGCGTGCGGGGGGTATCCCCGACAATGGGGAGACGCCTCAGTACGTGGAGAAGGTTAAGGCGTATTACCGCTTCTTCGCCGCGGCGCCTGCTTACCGATGAGGTGAACGCGATGACCGATGACGCCCCCAAGAAGAGCTGGTATAAGCGGGTCTGGAATCACGAGCGGGAGTGTCAGGAGTATGAGCACCGGGTCGTGGCGCAGCAGCTGCTTGGGCGGCCGCTCGAGCCGGGTGAAGTGGTGCACCACCTGAACGGCGACCGGAGTGATAACCGGCCGGAGAACCTGCGTGTGCTGCCCAGCCAGGCGCACCACATGATGCTGGAGCACCGGGAACGTAAACGGAAGCAAGGCCTGGAACCGCTGTTTGAGTTGGAGGGTTGAAACGGTGGCACGGGCGGTCCCCTATGCGCTGAATCCAGCCGGTGAGTTGGCCGACCCAGCAACGTCGCCGCCGGACACAGGGTACACATGCCTCGAATGCCATGAGCCTGTTTCATTGGTCCGCGCTCACCTTCGCCGTGGCCGACAAGTGATCGCACATTTCACCCATTGCAAAGGCAGTCAATGTGCAGGCGAGTCAGTGATGCACCTGGCTGCGAAGATGCAACTGGTGGATGCCCTCAGCAGACGTGACCAGCAGATGATGGTTCAGCGCCGCTGTGCCCGATGGGCCTGTGAGAGAACCCATTTGGAGCCACTGATGCTCCCAGCGTATGACGAAGTGCGTGCAGAGGCTCCGCTGGATGGCTACCGCCTTGACGTCGCTCTCCTCCTGAATGGCGTAGTGGTGTACGGCATTGAGATCTTCCACAGTCACCGGGTTGACCGAGCGAAAGCTGCTGGATTGAGCGTGCCTTGGATTGAAGTAGAAGCCGCTGCGGCAGCTCAGACTCCAGGGGCGCTTCTTCCTGTTCGGGAAAAGCTGCTGAGTGGAGATGATGAGGCCATGCTGCGCTTGAGACTTCAGACCAAGCGGAGTGGCTTAAGTGAACGGTTACAGCACTATCTCCACAGCTCCAACGACTGGGCGCTGTTCAGGACATTTGATCAGGTGCCCTCGTCATGTGCCACGAATGTATTCAACACCTATCAAGAGGTTGGATCATCGTTGGTCAACTGGCACTGTGACAGTTGTAAGCCGCTCTGGGAGAGGTTCTGTGAACAGCGAAGAGTTGAAGAGCAAGCCCGCCAAGAAGCGCGGCTCCAAGGCCTGAAAGAACAGCAGCCGATCTTCGGCCTTCACATGGTCAATCCATTCAGTGAATCTGACCTGCCGGATTTTCAACGGGACGCAGCGAGCTTGCGATTTGCCGTGCAGTATTTGCGTCACCCGCCTGAGATCTTGCTGGAGCACTTCCGAAGTTGGGGGTGGGACGTCCTGGTGGCCTGTCGCTGTTGGAACTGCCAGAAGGCCATTCTGTGTATTGAAGTGCATGAGTATTACCGTGCTGGGGCGATTTATGAAGGGCTTCTGGAATACTTCCATCCACCCCAGCGCTTCCGGGGCTTGTACATCAACAAATGTCGCTACTGCGAACGTCGACAGAAGATGCAGCGTGTGTATGCCCGTCCGCACGTTGTACTGAGCAGTTCTCAAATGAAGACGTGGCTGGAAGCATTTCTCTGAGCCTGGAGTTGAACGGTACCGTAAAGCTGTTTGGCTAAAGCCCTTAAGCTCAGAGCCTAATGACCGAACAGAATGCTCCTGATCTCTACATGGCTTCGGAAGCAGCGCTCGAAGTGATGGAAAGTACAACTCTACTTATGGTCAATCTGGCGGCCGTAACGCGCCTTCCTGAAGCAGGTCAGGCTGTGCAGACACTCATTGGCTGCCGGTTGGTGGAGCTGCTGGAGATCTACATCCGTCGCGTACTTGAGCTGATTTTCAATCATGACCCCAAGGCCTGGTCAGGACGCACCAAGATCAAGCTCTCTATGGCAGAAGCTCAACGAATGGAGCACGATGAAGTATTTCGCAATAAGCTGCTTCAAGCTGCTCGTGAGGAAGACGCAGCACAGATCGCGGGGAGATTCGACGAAACCTCAGTACCCGACAGTTTCTGTAGGGGTTGAAAAACTGCGAGTGACACGCGAGAACAGTGTGCGTCTCCCGATGTTCTGGCCAAACTGACCCACTGCTTGACCGCGCATTTCCCCGAGT
>NZ_JAHRBL010000027.1 GCF_019693445.1 Deinococcus aquaedulcis
GCTCGCGGCCGTTGACGAGCGATGTGCTTGGCTGATGACCCAAGAAGCTCTGGTTTCGCGCACGACGTACTTCCACTGGCTTCCCAATGCGTAATGTCCAATCTTTACTTCATTTTCGTATTATACGAGGCCACCAGTGGAAGAGGGTGAGCGAGCAGACCCGCTGGGTTTGCTGTTCTAGACGGCGGCACTGTTCTGCCAACACGTCAGTGAGGGCACCAAGCGAGTCAAAGTGTCGATTTTTGAGCGGTGCATCCGTCAGCGACCACAGCCGTTCGGCGGGTTGCAACTCCGGGGAGTAGGGCGGCAGGAAGACCAGATGAATGCCCAGTGGGCAGTTCAGGCGCGGGGTGGCATGCCACCCCGCGCCATCGAGTACCAGCACGATCTCTCGGGTCTTGCCCGCTTGGGTGTCTTGGGCGAAGCGGTCAAGCACGGCCTGGAAGGCGGCGGTATTGACCGTAGGCAGCAGCCAGTACAGACTGTCGCCCGTCTGTGGACACACGAAGGCGTACACGTACAGCCACTCGTACCGTTGGGCCACCCGGACAATCGGCGCTTTCCCGCGCTCGGCCCATTGTCGGCCCACGATGGGTTTCAGGCCCACACGATGTTCGTCCATGCACCAGATCTCTACCTCTCGTCCAGTGCCGACGAGACGCGCTTGAGTTGCTTGGACCATCTCGGCGAGGCCTTTTTTTTGAATGCCTCCTGGGCGATCGGGTCGGCCTCGATATGTCGAGGCCGAGGCACTTGACGGCTGTAGCCCACTGCATCGAGAAATTCATAGCAGCGGCTCAGGTGCAGTGTCTTGCCGAGGGTCTGCTTCATCCAGCCCTGCACTCGCCGGCCATTCCAGACACCGCCGCTCGCGGTGTCAGCCCGAATGGTTTGGGCCAGCAGCAGCAGTTCTGCGTCGCTGAGCAGCGTGGGTGCCCCCCGATTCTGGTGCCGTTGATCCTTCAACCCGCTCAGTCCTTGGACGTGATACGCGTCAATAATCTTGTCCGCGCCTTGATAGGAATAACCCGTGAGCTTCAGCGCCTCAGCGGCGCTTTTTCCTTCGGCCAGAAAGGCCAGCAGGTGACTGCGTCGTCGCTCAACCGCGCAGGTACTCCGGCGATAGATTTGCCAGAAATCGGCAGCGGTGTGCTTGAAGGTCACTCTTCTGATCTGTTCTTTATATCTGATTTTCCGGAATTCGTATCAGAGTTCATCGCCCGTGATCTGGGGATCTGGCTGGCCGTCCAAGACATCGGCACGCGGTTCATTCAACCGGGGAAACCGTGGCAAAACGCTGACTACCCTTCAAAACGCACAGTAGGCAGCAGAAAATCGGCTCCTGTACGGTGTTTCTGCGATGAAAACCCCTGGGAGCCGACCACCTCACGATACCTTGCAGACCGCCTTACGGTCTGCTTTCCCTGTGGACGCTCGCCGCCTCGTCGTCTTCACGGCACTGATCCTGGCGGTCATTCAGGCGCGTACCGTCGTCCTGTACAGCTTGAAGACGCACGTCGCTCTCCCAGGGTCGTTGACGACGCGGTCTCAGCGGCTCTGCCGGTTCGTCCAGTTCCCGTTTCCTGAGGCACTGTTGCCCCGATTCGCCTTGTCCTTTCTCCCGCCCGGCCCAGTCGACCTCATTCTTGATCGCACCAACTGGAAACTTGGACAGCAGGACGTCAATATTCTCCTGCTCTCTGCCGTGTGGAACGGGTTCAGTTTGCCGCTGATGTGGACCCTGCTCCCGCACGGTGGGGCCAGTCGTTCCTGTGTCCGGGAAGCGCTCGTGGAGCGCTTCCTGAAGCGCTGCCCAGATCGGAAGATCCGGTGCCTGCTCGCGGATCGTGAATTCATTGGGCGGCACTGGTTTCGATTCCTCGACCAGCACGGGGTTGCGCCTTGCATTCGTCTCCCAGCTCGCGCCACGATCGGCGCGCACGGCATGCCGGTCTGGGCGGTCTTCAAGAACCTTCAGGTGGGTGAAGTCAGGGTCTGGCATCGCCAGACCCGCATCGACGGTGTGAATCTGCGGGTGGCGGCCACGAAAAACGCAGCCGGTGACATGCTGTACCTGGCGTATCGGGGGCACGCCCTGCCGAACATGCGCCGGTATGCCCTGCGCTGGCAAACAGAAAATCTGCACGCCGCGTTGAAAACCAGAGGGTTCAACTTGGAAGATACAGGTCTGACGCGCGCCGAACGAGGGTCTTCGCTCCTGACGGTCGTCAGCGTCGCCTTCATCTGGGCGTGCGTGACGGGCGAGGGCGTGGCACGTCGAACGGCGACCAGAGCAAAGAAACACGGACACCGTGCGGTGTCCGTGTTTCGACTCGGGCTTGATCATCTCCAGGATCTCCTGCTGCATCCCTCTGGCGCGTCCTGGCGCACCTTGAGCACACTCATGCCCTGTTTTGAAGGGTAGTCAGGGCAAAACGGCTTTGCCGAGAGTTTCCACGCTCGGCTGCGCGAGGAGTGTCTCAACCAGGAAGTGTTCTACTCGGCCAGGCACGCTCAGGTGGTGCTGGACGGGTACCGGGCGTTTTACAACACCAGCCGGCCTCATTCCTCTCTGAAGTACTGCACGCCAGACGAATTTGCTCAGCTGGCCAGGCGTCAGGCTGAAGTCCCCCTCTGCGGACAGAGCACTGCAGAGGCGGCCGTCATCCCGACACCTGGGTGAGCACCGACGACCGATGATGTACCCTGCTCTTGAGCCGAGTCTCTACTCGCGATCGTCCAAACTTTGGGGCCAGCCCAGGCGATGGAACAGCCTATGTGCGCTCTTCCCCATATGCTTTGGAATCACACCGTATCACGCCAAACAGAGCGCAGGCCATGAGCCTGGGGAAAGCCCCCAGTGCCCTGGCCTGCGCCCTTCCACCCTTACTTACACAGGTCCGCGGTGCAGATATCCAGCACCGCGTAATCCCGCCCCTGCTGCACCACCAGCTTCAGGTGCAGTTGGCCGCCCTCGTAGGCGTAGCTGTCGCCCGTGGTGGCGTCCAGGCTGCCCAGGGCCACTTTCTTGAGGCGGTTGCGGTTATCAATCCACCAGTCGCGGTACAGGATGGGCTCGCTGCTGGCCGGCAGGGTCAGGCGCAGAGTGTCGCCAGCCTGCCGGCCACTGAGCCCCAGCCGCCACTGCGCGCTGCTGGCACTGGGCGTCAGGGCGTAGGCGTGCCCCACGCGTACCGTGGTGCTGACCGTGGTGTAGCCGCTGGGCGTGCCGCTCAGGCTGAGGCTACCGTGCGGTCCTGCCACCGTCACTGGACCGGGCTTACCGCCCTTCACGTCCTGCACCCATAGCCGGCCATAACTGCCCGTGCACACGCTGGCATTCCACTCGGCCTTGAGCTGGCAGTCCTGGGCGCCTTTCAGGAGGGCACTGCCGGTGACGCTCAGGCCCGCGGTTCCGGTGACGGTGCCGTCGCTGTCTATGAAGGTGGCGGACTTGTCGCCGTCCTTATCGGCCTGGGGGTCAGGCAGGAAGACGCGCAGGCTGCTATCCAGCCAGGTCAGGCCCCGGGCGTTGTTGGCCGGGTTCAGGGGAAAGGCGTTCTTGGTCAGGTAGCCCAGGCCGCTGGCCTTGCGAATGCTGTTCGGCACAAAGGCGGCCAGGGCGGCATCCTGAATGCTCACCTGCCCGTCGTAGAACTGAAAACCGCGAATGGGAAACGCCGCTTCCCAGGGCCGGGGCAGACTACGGCCGCCCTCGCCCTTGGCTTCCCAGCTTTCCGGCTGGCCCACGTTCACGGTTTCGCCCACCAGCAGCCCGCCCTTCAGGACCGAGAGGTGCGAGGCGAAGGTGGCCCCCACCGCGTTGTCGGCCAGCACGGCGCCCTGCAGCACATGGTTTTCCCCGCGCAGCCACACGCCGTGGTCGCGGTGCTTGTAGGCCACAAAGTCGCTGAACACGGCGGGCACGGCGGCACTCTTGGGATCGGCCGGGTTGGTGACCGGATCGTAATACACCGTCTCGGTGAGGCTGCCGTCGGCCTTGGGGCCGTTGTCCACGTTCAGGCCCCGGTCTCCGCTGTGGGCCACGTTGCCGCTGAATTCGCCCAGCGGCGTACGGCGGGGCCACAGCGTGGTTTTACCCGATGCCAGGCCGGTGGGGTGCTGGGGCATGGCGTACCAGAAGCCGGTGCCGTCCACGCCCGCCGCCACGTTGTCCTTGACCGTGTTGGCCGGGTTGGTGATCCAGTACCCCGAGGGCCGCTTGTCGCTGTCCAGCAGCGGGTTCTGCCCCTGCTTGCTGTCCGGGGCCTTCACCCGGGTCACGAGGTTGCCCTGCAGCACGTTGCCGGTTTCGTCGCCGTCTTCCAGAAAGATGCAGTGGCCCAGCGTGTCGTAGGTGACGTTGTTCAGCACCCGCAGGTCATTGGTGCCGTGCACCACCACGCAGCGGTTAAACGAGGCGTGCACGCTGCTGCCGCGCAGGTACGAGGCCGCCGCGCTGCCCAGCAGGTGAAAGTGCAGCGGATAGCGCCGCAGGGTGTTGAGCTGGCCCACGCGGGTGAACTCGGTGCCCTGAATGCGGGCCGTGCTCTTGCCCATGATCATCACGTGGGCGCCCACGCGGCTTTGCACGGCGTCCTCGGTGGCGCCCACCACGATGTTGCGCGACAGCAGGCCCACCTCGGCGCGCTCGTTCACCGCGCGGCCAGACACGGTGATGGGATCGCCCCAGTGGGTGTACTTGAGAGGCGCGCCCAGCGTGACCGTGTTGCCGCTGACGCGCTGCACCGTGACCTGCTCGGTCTGGGCGGGATTGAAGTCGGTGCTGCTCAGGGTCAGGGTGTCGCCGCCCTTCCAGTCGGGGGCGCGTTCCAGGGTCAGGGTGCTGCTGCCGGCGCGGGCGGTGGCGCTCAGGCGGGTCCAGGCGAGGCGGGGCTGCCCGTGCAGTTCCAGCGTGCCGTCCATCACACCCAATACGCGGTCCCCCATGCCCATCACGTCCTCGCCGGGGACCGTGTTGGTCAGCCGGATCTCGGCGTGGTGGGCAAAGGGCGCCTCCTCACGGCCAATGCGCAGTTCGCCGTGCACCATGATCCACTCGCTTTGCAGGGTCAGGTCCTTGGCGGCAAATTCCAGGGCGCTGCCGGCCGGAATGGTCAGGCCCGTCAGGGCCAGGGGCGAGACATCCAGAATCACCCGCTTGCCCGCAGGCAGGGTGACGTTGGCGCCGGCCGCCGGCACCGTGCCCCCCCAGGTGGCCGGGTCGCTCCAGGCGCTGCCCGGCCGGCTGGGCGTGGGAGCCGGCGGAGTGGGCGCCGGGGGCTGCGGGGTCGGTGCCGGCGCCCCTGTTGGCGGGGTGGGTGTGGCCCCGGAATCTCCAGTCGAGGCGCCGCAGCCTATGAGCAGGGCAGACAGCGTGAGGGCCAGCGGCCAGCGGGCTTTGAACATGAAGCGAGCATAAATGCCCTGCCGGTCAGCGGCGGTGAAAGACCTCGCATCGTGCCCAAAGGAACAAAAGCGGCGCCGTCCACGTCTTTTCTCCATTGGAGCGGCGCGGTAAACCAGCACCCTTCGACTCCCCCTCCTCATAGTTTTCAGAAAAGAATTTTACATTATGAGTCATCGCAGGTGACCCACAGGAGGACCACCATGACCCGCATTGACGACCAGAACCTGATCCTCGACACCGATTCGTACAAGAGCAGCCACTTCCTGCAGTATCCGCAGGGCACCACGCGGCTGTTCTCGTACCTGGAGTCGCGTGGGGGGCGCTACGCCCAGACGCGGTTTTTTGGGCTGCAATACATCCTGGACCGCTACCTGACCCGCCGCGTGACGGCCGAGATGGTTGAAGAGGCGCGCGCCTTAATTGAAGCGCACGGCGAACCGTTTCCATACGACGGCTGGATGCGGGTGGTGAACGTGCACGGCGGGCGCCTGCCGCTGGAGGTGCGCGCGGTGCCCGAAGGCACGCTGGTGCCCATTCACAACGTGCTGATGAGCGTGACCAACACCGACCCCGAACTGCCCTGGCTGGTGGGCTGGTTTGAAACCATGCTGATGCGCGTGTGGTACCCCACCACCGTGGCCACCCAGAGCTACCATATCCGCGAGATTATCCGCGCCGCGCTGGAGCGCACCAGTGACCGCGCCGCCGAGGAACTGCCGTTCAAGCTGCACGACTTTGGCAGCCGGGGCGTGAGCAGCCGCGAAAGCGCGGGCCTGGGCGGGCTGGCCCACCTGATCAACTTTCTGGGCAGCGACACCCTGGAAGCGCTGCGCGTGGGCCGCAACCACTACGGCGCGGACATTGCGGGCTACTCGATTCCCGCCGCCGAACACAGCACCGTCACCAGCTGGGGCAAGGCGCACGAGGTGGACGCCTACCGCAACATGGTCACGCACTTTGGCAAGCCCGGCGGGGTGTTCGCGGTGGTCAGCGATTCGTACGACCTGAAACACGCCATCAACGTGCACTGGGGCGAAACGCTGAAGCAGCAGGTTATAGACTCTGGCGCCACCCTGGTCGTGCGCCCGGACAGTGGGGACCCCCCCGCGATGGTACGGCTGGCCGTCAACGCCCTGGCGGCCAAGTACGGCACCAGCACGAACAGCAAGGGCTACAAGGTGCTGAACCATGTGCGCGTGATTCAGGGCGACGGCATTGACGAACAGACCATCCGCCAGATTCTGGACAACCTGGAGGTGGACGGCTTCAGCGCCGAGAACGTGGCCTTTGGCATGGGCGGCGCGCTGCTGCAAAAGGTGGACCGCGACACGCAGAAATTTGCTTACAAGGCCAGCGCCGGGCTGATTGACGGCGAGTACCGGGGCATTTACAAGGACCCCGTGACCGACCCCGGCAAGCGCAGCAAGGACGGCGTGCTGGATCTCGTGCTGGAAGGCGGGCGCATGGTCACGAAGGCCTACAAGACCTTCGACACTGACTTCCCCGGCAGCCTGATGCGCACCGTGTACCGCGACGGCGAACTGCTGGTGCGCGACACGCTGGACACGGTGCGGAGCCGGGCTTGAGTCTCCAGGGCCTACAGGTTCATCTCCGGGACATCAACCCGAAGCTGGTGGCCGCCTGGGACCAGCACTTCAGGGACCTGCCCCACGTCACCGTCAGCCAGGGCGACATCTTTGGGGCGACCGCCGACGCGATTGTGAGCCCGGCCAACAGTTTTGGCTTTATGGACGGCGGCATTGATCTGGTCTACAGCGAATACTTCGGCTGGCAACTGTCGTTCGCGCTGCAGGAGCTGATTTTCAACAAACACGACGGCGAGCTGCCGGTTGGTCAGGCAGAGATTCTCCCCACCGGCAAGGCCGCCCTTCCCTGGCTCATCAGCGCGCCAACCATGCGCATTCCCTCCAGTGTGGTCCATACCCCCAATGCCTACTTGGCTTTCCGCGCGGCTCTTCGACTGGTCCGGGAACACAACCAGACAGGGGCGCCGCCGATTCGGACCCTTCTGTGCCCTGGCCTGGGCACCGCTATTGGCCGGCTTCCACCTAATGTGTGTGCCAGACAGATGCGCCATGCCTATGACGCGGTGGTGCTGGGTCAGCGGCCAAAATTTGAACATTTCAGTGACGCTGTGGGGTGGCACAGTCAGATGATTCGCGATGACCTGTAGCCGCTGCAGGAACCGCCAGCAGGCCAGGAGAAAGCGCGCAGCCCAGGCTGCGCGCTTCTCTTGTTTGCCATGCTGACCCGCGCCTGTTTACTTCTCCCGGATGCTCCAGCCCTGGGCTTTCACGGCCGCAATCTGGCGCTGGAATACGGCGTCAATCTCCTCTTCAGTCAGGGTCCGGTCGCCCCGGTAGGTCAGGCGCACGGCCACAGAGCGGTTGCCCGCGCCAATCTGCTCGCCCACGAACACGTCGAAGGGCTCCACGCTTTGCAGCAGGTCACCGCCTTCGCGCTCCAGCACGGCCGCCACCTCGCCGTAGCTCACGCCCTGGGGGGCAATGACGGCCAGATCGCGCCACGCGGCGGGCGCCCGGCTGGGATCGCGGAAGGCCCACTCGCGGCCCGGCAGCGGCAGGGCGACTTCCAGCAGGAAGGTCTCCCCTTTCAGGCCAAAATTGGGCGCAATCTCCGGGTGCAGGGCGCCCAGCCAGCCCACGGGCTGCCCGTTCCACACGACCTCACCGGCAATGCCGGGGTGCAGCGCAGCGGGCACGGCGTCGCCCCGCAGTTGACGGACCTCCAGCGCGGCGCCCAGCGTGGCGGCCAGACTCTCCACCAGCCCCTTGAAGGCGCGGAAGTCGCCGGCCACCGCGTCTTCATGGGTCTCGGGCGCCAGGGGACCGCGCATCAGCAGACCCAGGCGCTCGGCTTCGCCGCTGGCGGGGAAAATGCGGCCAAGCTCGAACAGCAGGGTGCGCTCGCCGGACGCATGCATGCCCGCCGCCTTCAGCAGGCTGGGGTACAGCGCAGTGCGCAGGCCGGTGCGGTCGGCGGTCAGGGGGTTTCGCAGCCGCACGCCGGGGCGCTCGCTGCGGGCCTTGCCCGCTTCGTCGTCGCTGGTGAAGGTGTAGGTCACGACCTCCTGAAAGCCCAGCCCGGCCAGGGTGCGGCGCAGGGTGGTGCGGGCCACGCCTTCCTTCTCGGCGCCGATGTTGCTTTCGTGCACGCGCAGGGTGGGGAGGCGTTCGGGCAGGTGGGCGTAGCCGTGCAGGCGGGCCACCTCTTCGGCCAGGTCCTGCCAGATGTTCAGGTCCACGCGCCACGAGGGCGGCTGCACGCGCAGGGCGTCGCCCTCGCCCTCCACCCCGCAGCCCAGGCGGGTCAGGATGTCGCGCATCTCGGCGGTGTCGACGGTCATGCCCAGCAGAGCGCGAATCTGCTCGCCGGTGGCCTCAATGGGGCCCGGCACGTCCGGCTGGCCCACCACGGTGGCGCCGGGATGCACGGTCCCGCCCGCCTCGGCCAGCAGGCCCACCAGCCGGGCGGCGGCGCGGGGCGGCAACAGGGGGTCTACGCCCCGCTCGTAGCGGTACACGGCGTCGGTCTTCAGGCCCAGGCGGGTGCTGGTGCGGCGCAGCAGGACGGGGTCAAAGTGCGCGGATTCAATCACCACGTCGGTGGTGTCGGCGCGCACGTGGCCGTGGTCGCCGCCCACGATGCCCGCAATGCCCAGCACGCCCTGGCCGGGCTGCGGCTGGCCCGCCTGCGCAAAGGCTTCGGCCACGCTGGAAATGGGCCGCTCCTGGCCGTCCAGAATCAGCAGGTCCTCGGGGCCCACGGTGTGCTCACCCCCCATCAGGTCGCGCACCGTCTCGCCCTGGCGGCGGCCGAATGAGACCAGAATCTGATCATCCCCCACGTCGCGGCGGTCGTACAGCGCGGTGGGCTGGCCCAGTTCCAGCATCACGTAGTTGCTGGTGTCCACGATCAGATCAATGGACCGCATTCCCGAGAGGGTCACGCGGCGCTGCATCCACAGGGGCGCGGGGCCGTTGCGCAGGCCGCCCACGGTGCGCGCCACGAAATGGTCGCAGCCAAACCGCAGTTTCTGGGTCGGATCGCGCTCAATGACCCGGCCTTTGTCGGGGAGGGAAACGCGGATTTCGCCCTCACCGCTGGCCTCGGGGCCGGCGGGCGGCGCCTTCAAGTCCAACTTCAGGAAGGCCGCGAGGTCGCGGGCCAGCCCCAGGGCACTCAGCACGTCGGCGCGGTTGGGGGTCACTTCCACATCCAGCACCTGATCGGCGGCCCACAGCTCACGCATGGGGGTGCCGGGGGCGGCGGTCCCGGCTGGGAACAGCATCAGCCCGGCGCTGCTTTCGCCCACGCCCAGTTCTTTGGCGCTGGCGGCCATGCCCCAGGACTCCACGCCCTGCAACTCGCGCACGCCGTAGGTCATGCCGCCCAGGGCGGTCCCGGGCGAGACCAGCGCCAGCATGGTGCCGGCGGGCAGGCCCACCGCATTAGGGGCGCCGCTGGCAATCGTGCGTTCGCCGTTTGCGCCCGTGTCCAGCATGAGTCTGGTCAGCTGGGTGCCGGGCATGGGCTCTGCCTTCGTGACGGTCACCAGCAGCACGCCTTCGGGTGGAGCAGGTACCTCTTCTACGCCTTCCAGCGGCAGGCCCAACTGGGCGAAGACAGGTTCCAGTTCCGCCACCGGCGGCAGGGCAGGGATGAGCTCTTTGAGCCAGGAATAGGGGATTTTCATGGTGGATACCTCGTGACGAGAACTTAAATTGAAGGCGTGAGCGTTCCTGGCTACCATCACTTGCCCGAAGGCATTGCAGCTTTGGAACAACATTTGGAGAAGGGTGACGACCTCATCACCGCGTTGAGAAAGGCCCGAAGTGAGGTGCCTTGCGGCTTGCTTGAGTGGATTCAGGTAGTCAAACGCTCACAACGCATGTCATCCAGGGAAGCGGCGAGAGTCATAGCGCGAACCCACCCAGATTCATGGATTCACTCCTGGGAATGAGCCTCGGAAATCTCCTGGAACGCCAGCCCCCGCACCAGTTCCCGCACCAGTTCCCGCGCCAGCTCCGGCACCAGATTCACGGCGTCCAGGTCTTGCACACCCACCCAGGCCGGCTCGTACGAGTTCTCTTCGCTGTGGCGTACGCCTTCGGGACCGTCGCCCAGGCGCATCTCCCCGCCCTGCCACGTGACCAGAAAGTAGTGTTCGCGGTTGCCCAGGTTGTCCAGCACCAGCACTTCACGCTCCACGCGCACGGTCAGGTTCACTTCTTCCAGCATCTCGCGGGCGCAGGCTTCGGCGGGGGTTTCCTCGCCCTCAATGCCGCCACCGGGCAGGGTGGCGTAGGCACGGCCTTGTTTTCGGCGCAGCATCAGAAGAACCTGCTGCTGGTCGTTGAAGAGGATGCCAACGGAACGGGGTCTCATGGGGACTCCTTGAAATGGAATGGCCAATTGCCGCAACTTTCGTTGAAACCCCGCCGCGTCGCCCAGGGTATGAACATACGAAAGGTCTGACTTTCTATAAGAGATCAGGCCGCCGTCCGAAAGAGGCGTCACCAGCACCACATCAGCTGCGTGGGGTGAAGAGACTTCCCACGTCGTACAGGGCGCCCCAATGAGATGTGCTGGGGACAGGTGCCGACCCTGACCTTTGAGCACATATCGGCCAGGGCAGTTGGGAATTGCTTTCCAGGCGTAGGCGTCGAGAATGGCCGCTACGTTGGATGACTCCCTGTCGGTCTCCTCTGGCCGACTTGACGGCAAGCTGTCCACTTACCCCAACTCCCCCCGAAATTGCCCAATCACCCTCGGGTCGTTCGCGTAGAAGTAGCGGATATCGGGAATCTTGTACTTCAGCATGGCAATGCGCTCGGGGCCCAGGCCGAAAGCAAAGCCGGTTTTGCCCTCGTACACGCGGGGCTTGCCCTGGGCTTCGCGCAGATCGTCCACGGCCTTGAACACGTTGGGGTGCACCATGCCGCAGCCGCCCAGTTCCAGCCATTTGCTCTCGCCACGCGGGTTGTCCCAGTACACGGCGAAATCGGCGCCTGGTTCCACGAAAGGGTAGTAACTGGGCTGGAAGCGCACCTTGGCCCCCGCCCCGTACAACCCGCGCGCCATTTCAGCGATGGTGCCTTTCAGATCGGCCATGGAGATGCCGTCGCCCACCACCAGCCCTTCGAGCTGGTGGAACATGCTTTCGTGGGTGGCGTCGGTGGCCTCGTAGCGGTACACCTTGCCACGCACCACGACCTTCAGGTCCGGCTCGTGGTCCACCATGTAGCGCACCTGCATGGGGCTGGTGTGGGTGCGCAGCAGGCGGCCGTCCTCCAGCCAGAAGGTGTCCTGCAGGTCGCGCGCCGGGTGGTACCAGGGCACATTCAGGGCCTCGAAGTTGTGGTGCTCGTCTTCCACCTCTGGGCCTTCCACCACCGTGTACCCCAGGCGCTCATAGATGTTCACGAGGTCCTCGTACACGCGGTTGATGGGGTGCAGGCCGCCCGCCGGCAGGGGCAGGCCGGGCAGGGTCACGTCAATGGCCTCGCCCGCCAGCTTGGCGTCCAGGGCCTCGCGCTTCAGGACCGCTTCGCGTTCATCCAGCGCCGCCTGGATGGCCTGGCGCACGGCGTTGATCTCGGCGCCCCGGGCCTTGCGCTCCTCGGGGGGCAGTTTGCCCAGGGCGCCCAGTTCCCTGGTCACCAGGCCACTTTTGCCCACGTACTTGGTCTTCACGGCCTGCAGGGCCTCCAGGCTGCCAGCGGCAGCGATCTCTTGAACGGCTTCGTGCTGCATGTGTCCTCCTGCGGAACAAAGAAAAGCCCCGCCTCGCATGGGTGCGGGCGGGGGTACAGCGCTTGACCTGAGCGATCAGGCCAGCCAACCCCCAGAACCGAAAAACGGCGAACGTGAACCGGCCTGGGGTGTCATGTGGCCCAGCCTAGCAGACAGGGGCCTCATGAAGAAATCCGCCAGATGGACCGCCGGTCAAATTGACATACCCATCACAATTCGGTGGACAATAAGGATCCGATGCAACCCAATCTGCCGGTCCGGCGCCTGATGGCGCTCGCTTCCCTTGCCCTTCTTCTGCCTGCCTGTGGCCGTACCGCGCAGAGCAGCGCCCCACTGGCCGCCCTGGCTGCAGCGGGCGAACCCGTCCTGAATGAGCTGTACTACGACGCGCCGAGCACCGACACCGGCACCTTTATCGAACTGAAGGGCCCGGCTGGCAAAAGCCTGAGCGGCTACACCCTGGCGGCCTACGACACCGCTGGCACCCAGTACCGCACGATCACCCTGTCGGGCACCATTCCGGCCAGCGGGTACTACGTGGTGGCCCAGGACACCACGGTCCCGAACCGCACCCTGGTGAGCAGCAGCGCCGACCTGAACAACGGCAGCGGCAGCCTGCGCCTGCTGAACGCCGGCGCCGTGGTGGATGCAGTGGCCTACGGCACCCCCACCACCGGGCGCGGCGAGGGCACCCCCGCCCCCACCACCGGCGCGGGCAGCGCCCTGGCCCGCGTGCCCGACGGCCAGGACACGGGCGCCAACAGTGCCGACTTCAAGGTGCAGGCGGCCACCCCGGGCGCGGCAAACGGCGGCGGAACAGGCGGCGGGGGCGGCACGGCCAAGAAGGTGCTGTTTGACCTCACCAAGGCGGAGGACGCGGGCAACGCGGACTGGCGCATTGACGGCGCGTACAGCGATTACGCCAATGCCCTGCGGGGCCTGGGCTACACGGTGGCCAGCCTGACCGGCACCGCCGTGACCTCCACCAGCTTGTCTGGCGTGTCCGTGCTGGTCATTCCCGAGCCGCAAAACCCGTTCAGCGACAGCGAGCGCGCGGCCATTCAAAGCTTCGTGCAGAACGGGGGTGGGGTCTTTTTCATCACCGACCACCGCGTCAGTGACCGCAACAACAACGGCTGGGACAGCCCCGAAGTCTTCAACGGCTGGGACGGCAGCACGCCCAGCAGCGTCAGCACCAGCCTGCAGGCCAGCCTGAACACCGACGGTCTGTTCGGCCTGAAAGCGTCGTTCAACTCCAGTTTCAGTGATCCGGTGTACACCGCCGCGCCGCTGACCACCCACCCCATCCTGAACGGCGTGAGCAGCGCCGGCGTGTATGTGGGTACCAGCGTGGACGTTTTGGCGGGCACCGCTCTCATGGGCACCGGGGGCAAGACCTACCTGGCCGTGAACAGCGTGGGGGGTGGCCGCGTGGCGATGTGGGGCGACAGCAGCACCTTCGGGGACAACACCTACTCGGACGGCAGCACCGGGCAGTACAACAACTGGCCCAACCTCAGCAACGCGGCGCTGGGCAAGAATGTGGTGCGCTGGCTGGCCGGCGACCTTTAAAGAAACTTAAGCTGACCCGCTGGCCCCCGCACTCCAGGGGCCAGCTTCTTTTTTCGGCGCCCAGACGCGTGCGAGGATGCCCTCATGATCGTCTCTGTCCTCCTCTTGCTGCCCTGGGGGTCCCATGGGTGAAGTGCACGCCGAAGGCTACCTGTTGGCGGCCGGGGTGCTGCTGCTGGTCAGCCTGCTCGTCAGCCGGCTGGGTGGTCGGCTGGGCATTCCTGGGCTGCTGCTGTTTCTGGGCGTGGGCATGCTGTTCGGCAGCGACGGCCTGGGCATTCAGTTTCAGGATTACGGTCTGGCGCAGGCCATCGGCACGGTGGCGCTGTGTTTCATCCTGTTTCAGGGGGGGCTGGACACCAACTGGGCCAAGACCCGCCCCGTGGTGCGCCGGGGCCTGAGCCTCGCCACCGTGGGCGTGCTGGCCACGGCTGGGGTCATGGCGGCCTTTACCCACTACGCCTTTGGCTTTCCCTGGCTGACCGCGTGGCTGCTGGGCGCCATTGTCAGCAGCACCGATGCCAGCGCCGTATTCTCGGTGCTCAAAGAGCGCAACCTGGGCCTGAAGGGCGACATTGACCCCCTGCTGGAATTCGAGTCCGGGGGCAACGACCCGATGGCGGTGTTTCTGACGGTGGGGATTCTGGAGCTCATGGCCCACCCGGGCCAGGGTGTCCTGAGCATCGCGCCGCTGTTTCTCAAGGAAATGGTGCTGGGCGCGCTGCTGGGTCTGGCGCTGGGCCGGGCGGCCCTGTGGCTGCTCAACCGCGTGCAGTTGCAGTTTGAAGGGCTGTACTCGGTGCTGATGCTGGCGCTGGCCCTGATTATCTTTGCTGGCACCGCCCTGGTGGGTGGCAGCGGCTTTCTGGCCATCTACATCGCGGGCGTGCTGCTGGGCAACGCCGACTTTATCCACAAGCGCTCCCTGATCGGCTTTCACGACGGCCTCTCGTGGCTGATGCAGGTGGGCATGTTCCTCACACTGGGGCTGCTGGTCAATCCCCACGAACTGCTGCCCACGGCGGGACTGGCCCTGGCCTGCTCCTTGATGCTGGTGTTTGTGGCGCGGCCGGTCAGCGTGTACCTCTCGCTGGCCAACGCCCGCATGCCACTGAACGAGAAAAGCATGGTGGCCTGGGTGGGCCTGCGCGGCGCGGTGCCCATCGTGCTGGCCACCTTTCCGCTGGTGGCCGGCATCCCGGAGGCGCGCACCCTCTTTAACATCGTCTTTTTTATCGTGCTTACCAGCGTGCTGCTGCAGGGCACCACCCTGACCCTGGTGGCCCGCTGGCTGCACGTCCGCGAGGAAATTCCGGTGCAGGCCACCTACCCCATCACCTACACCCCCACCGGCCACAACAAGAACGAGATGGTGGAAGTGGAAGTCATGCGCGGCAGCCTCGCGGACGGTGGCCGCATCGTGGACCTGCACCTGCCCCCCGAGGCCCTGGTGATTCTGGTGCACCGGGCCGGCGAATTCCTGATTCCCAAAGGCGCCACCCAGCTCCTGGCCGGCGACAGCGTGCTGGTCCTGGCCGGCGACACTGAGCTGCAGGAAGTGCGGCGAGTACTGGGCCGGCAGCCAGCTGGTTAGGAATAGTCGAGTTTCAATCGCAATTTTCGTGAATCAGGATGCCTGGGCCATAAGCCGTCAATACCGGCACCCAGGCTTCTGTCAGCTCGTCCATGCGCGTCCGGTCAAAGGCCAAGAACGCTCGCTCATCACCGTCCCGAGCGGTATGCCAGAGGGGAATCTTTTCCACGATGTTAGTTAGGTCATCTAAGTCCTGCTCCGTCCACCAGTTAAAGGGTGTTCCGGGGTAGGGCGGATTCCCGTGATAGCGCCCAAACATGCGAACCAACGCCTGTAAATGCTCGGCTCTAAAGATCGGGATGAGGAAACCTTCTATGCTGCGTTCCTCGCAGGCGTGTCCTCCAACCTGACTGGCGTACACCACGCCCGTAGGAGCCTGCACGACCACGACGACGCCAGAACCTTCCGTGCATCCGGGTCCAGGAACACGTAAGCGAGTTCATTTTTCATGGTGTGTCATCTTGCTCGGGCCAGGCTGCTTGTTTCAATCTTTGCACCACGTCTGCCCTGCAAAGACACGCCGCCCAGCCGGCACAGCCCGCAGTGTTACCGTGACCCTATGACCAGCACCGCTGCACCCACCCAGGCCCGCGACACGGCCGTCTTTGACCTGATCGCCCAGGAAGCCGAGCGCCAGCGCGTGGGGCTGGAACTCATCGCCTCAGAGAACTTCACCTCGGCGGCCGTGCGCGAAGCCCAGGGCTCGCTGCTGACCAACAAGTACGCAGAAGGGTACCCCGGCAAGCGCTGGTACGGCGGCTGCGAGATCGTGGATCAGGTGGAGCAGCTGGCCATTGACCGCGTCAAGGAACTGTTCGGCGCCGCGTGGGCCAACGTGCAGCCGCACTCGGGCAGCAGCGCCAACCTCGCGGTGTACAACGCCCTGATTGAGCCCGGCAGCACCGTGCTGGGCATGGACCTCTCGCACGGCGGGCACCTGACGCACGGCAACCCGGTGAACTTCTCGGGGCTGCGCTACCAGATCGTGGGGTACAAGGTGAACCCCGAAACCGAGCGGATTGACATGGACGAGGTGCGCCGCCTTGCCCACGAGCATCAGCCCAAAATGATCATTGCGGGCGCCAGCGCCTACAGCCGCACCATTGACTTCGCGGCCTTCCGCGCGGTGGCCGACGAGGTGGGCGCCATTCTGTTTGCCGACATCGCCCACATTGCGGGCCTGATCGCCGCCGGGGTGCACCCCAACGCGCTGCCCCACGCGCATGTGGTGGCCAGCACCACCCACAAGACCCTGCGTGGTCCACGCGGCGGCATCATTCTCAGCAACGACCCCGAACTGGGCGCCAAGATTGACCGCGCCGTGTTCCCCGGCTACCAAGGCGGCCCGCTGGAGCATGTAATCGCCGCCAAGGCCGTGGCCTTTGGCGAGGCGCTGCAGCCTGAATTCAAAACCTACGCCGCACAGATCATCAGGAACGCGCAGGCGCTGGCCGCTGCCTTTCAGGACCTGGGCTACCGCGTGGTGTCGGGCGGCACCGACAACCACCTGCTGGTGCTGGACCTGCGCCCCCAGGGCCTGAACGGCACCAAGGCCACCAAGCGGCTGGACGCCAACCACATCACCATCTCCAAGTCCACCCTGCCCTACGACACCGAAAAAATCCTGCACGGCGGCGGCATTCGCATTGGCACGCCGGCTGTCACCACGCGCGGCATGGTCGAGAGCGACATGCCCACCATCGCCGGCCTGATTGACCGTGCCCTGAAAGGCGAGGACGTGAAGGCCGAGGTCCACGCCTTCGCCGCGCGCTTTCCGCTGCCCTGAGGCTGGGCTCCTCTCAGATGAAGGGCGGGCCATGCCCACCCCAATGAATGGGCAGGCGCCCCACAACGGTGCCGCCCCGAACCACCCCAGAGGGGGGCCACGCGGCCCCTTTTCTCTTTTGTGAGGTTTTCCTCATTGGGTGTGTCATAGTAGAGCCATCTCATGACCATGGTGGACGCTTCCGGGAACTTCGCTGAGCTGACCTTGCGGCTCACGCGGTTGGGGCTCACGGCCCCCGACCTGGGCAGCGCCATGCAGCCGGTGCTGGACGCGCTGCTGCTTCACACGGGCGCGCATGGAGCCGGCTATTACCAGTGGTGGGCCCCGGACAACCTGTACCGGGTGCGCGCCGAAAGTGGAGTGCAGCCGCTGGGCCGCTGGCGCCAGGGCCTGTCGCCGCAGCTGCCGCTGGTGCGCGCGCTGGCCCAGGCGCAGGAGCCCCTGTTTATTGCCGATATCCGCACGCACCCGGCCGCGCGCACCTTTGCGGTGCCGGGCCTGCGCTCGCTGAGCGCGGCGCCCGTGCACGACCCCGGGGGCCGCTTGATCGGCACGCTGCTGCTGCTGGGGCTCTCGCCCCAGGCGTGGTCGGCAGCCGAGCAGGCGCTGGTGCGGGGCGTGACGGGCCTGATGGCCCTGCTGGCTGCCCGCCTGGACGCCGAGGAACGCGAGCGGCACGCCCACGAAAGTGCCCTGCGCGCCCTGGGCCTGTGCCTGGAAGCCCGCAGCGCCGAAACCCACGGCCACACCGACCGGGTGACCCGGCTGGCCACGCAGCTGGGCCAGGCCCTGGACCTCAATGAAGAGGACCTGTGCGCCCTGCGCTGGGGGGCGTACCTGCACGACATTGGCAAACTGAGCCTGCCCGACGAGATCCTGCACTGCCCCGGCCCCCTGACCGACGACATGCGCGAGCGGATGCGCCGCCATGTGGACGAAGGGGTCAATCTGGCCCGGCAACTGCCCTTCCTGCCGGGCGAGGCCCTGAATGTGGTGGCGGCCCACCACGAACGCTGGGACGGCACCGGCTATCCCCGGGGGGTGTGCGGCGAAGCCATTCCGCTGACCGCGCGCATTTTTGCGGTGTGCGACGTGTTCGACGCCCTGACCAGCAGCCGCACCTACAAGGCTGCCTGGAGCGCCGACGAGGCCCTGAGCTTTATCCAGGCGGCCAGCGGCACCCACTTTGACCCCCGGGTGGTGCGCGCCCTGACCGGCGTGCTGGGCCGGGCCCAGGCCTAAGGCCACGGCAGACCGCCGCCTGCATCACAGACGGGTCACCCGGCGCGCCTATACTCGCCCTCATGAGACGCGCCGCCTTCTTGCTGCTGGGCCTGCTGGCCACCTCTGCCGCCGCGCAGCGCACGGTGAACATTGGCCTGGGCTACAACCCGGACGTGCAGTTCACGCCCTTCTACGTGGCCGACAAGCTGGGCTATTTCGGCGCCGAGGGCCTGAAGGTGAATTACCAGCACGGCTACGTGTCGCAGCTGCTGCCCCTGCTGCTGCAGGGCAAGCTGGACTTTGTGGTGGGCGACCCCGAAGACGCCATCTTCGCGCGCAACCAGGGCGCCGACGTGCGCTACGTGATGACCATGTACCAGAAAAACCCGGTCACGGTCTTTAGCCTGAAACCCCTGAATACGGTTCAGGACCTAAGGGGCCTCACGGTGGGCCTGCCCGGCCCCTTTGGCAGCTCCTACCACGCCATTCAGGCACTGTTGGACAACGCGAACCTGCAGGAAGGCAAGGACGTGCGCCTGAGCAGCATCGGCTTTACGCAGGTGGACGCCGTGCGCGCCGGGCGGGTGGACGCCGCCGTGGGCTACGCCAACAACGACGTGCTGCAACTGGCCCGCACCAGCGGCAAGCGCGTGTATACCCTGGATGTCACGGGCGCCTACCCGATGGTGGGCGTGGGCCTAATTGGCACAGGCAAGAGCCTCTCGGGCGATCTGGCCAAGAAGGTGGTGCGCGCCGCGCAGCGCGGCCTGAAGTTCACGGTGGCCGACCCCGCACGCGCCTTCAAGCTGGCCCAGCCGGTGTTTGGCAGCAGTGGTAGCCTGGACGTGCTGCGCGCCAGCGTGCCCCTGATGACCGGCCCCTACGCCCAGGCGAACGGCCTGGGGGCCATGAACCCGGCCGCCTGGACCAAGGCGGTGGCCGCGCTGATCAAGCAGGGCAAACTGCCCGCCAGTGCCAAGGCCACGGACTACTACACCAACGCCTACATCAGCAAAACGCTGAAGTAAGCCAGCTCCCGACCCCTCCCCCTTCCCGAATGGTCCTGACCGAAGGCGCTTGCAGCGTGGCGCAGCGAAGGTAAAACACCAGCGGCTGTCCACCTCCCAGACAGCATCCGCAGACAACCTGCAGCCCTTGACCGCGCCTGATCTGGGCGCGGTTTTGTCGTAGAAACCCTGCCCCTTTGCATCCGCCACCCCCGCTAGGCGTGATGGCCTAGCGCCGCAGATCTTCGTGACAGGCGCCGCATTTGCCTGCTACGCTGCGTTCATCACCGAAAGGAGGTGTTGCCTATGACCGACATCACTAACACCAAGACCGCTGCCCACCGAGTCTTTGTTCCTGCGTACAGGAGTGATTTTGTTTCACCAACCGTGGCCACCTCTGCCTTCGGGCGCATCCAAGCCTTGTAACCCCCCGGGGCGCCCATGAGCGCCCAACGACAGCCCCAGTGGAGCGCCCAGGACGATTTCTGGGACGACACTGACGATCTGACCGACGAGCCGCAGGAACGCATCCGGCGACCCCGCAAAAAGCCCACAGGCCGCCGCGCGCTGGCCGACCTGACCGCCGAGGGCGAGGGCGTCCAGGACGATGTCATTCGCCGCCTGAAAGACCTGGGCCACATCACCGAAGTGGTGGCCGAACTGAAAAGCGGCAAGGAAGCCACGGCGTACGTGGCGCGCGGCCCCAAAGGCAACGTCCTGCTGAAGCTCTACCGCGACCTGGAAGCCCGCTCATTCAAGAACGACAGTGTGTACCGCGCCGGGCAGGTGATTCTGGACGTGCGCGCCAAGCGGGCCATGGAAGGCCGCACCCGCAAGGGCCTTGCCATGCTGCAAGAAGGCTGGGTGAACGCCGAGTACGCCCACCTGTGGCACCTATGGGAAGCGGGCTTGCCCGTGCCTGAGCCCCTGGTGGGCCCCCATCCCTTCGAGTACGCCCAGACCACCCCCGCCGTCCTGATGCGCCTGATCGGCACCGAAGACCAGATTGCCCCGCGCCTGAGTGACGCCGCCCTGAGCCCCGAGCAGGCCCAGAGTGCCTGGGACCAGAGCGTGCGCGGCATGGCCGATCTGCTGCGGCTGGGCTACGCCCACGGCGACTACAGCACCTACAACCTTCTCTGGTGGGAGGACACCGTGATCATCATTGATTTTCCCCAGCTCACCACGCGCCAGAACCCCCATTTTCACGACCTGCTGGCCAGAGACGCCCAGAGCCTCGTGACCAGCTTCCGCAAGCACGGCATCCACGCCGACACCCAGAGCACCCTGCGCGAGGTGCAGCGCCGCGCCCTGGGCCCGGCCCCGGCCCCCCGCCTGCTGCTGCCGTGAAGGTCGCGTACCCCCGCCCACTTCCTTTCGTGAAGTGGGTTTTTTGTGCCTTGCAGGTGGGCCCATGTTTCATATGGCTTCCGAAAAATTCCGTAACGGGTTGTGGAATTTTTCCGACCAGAGGGAGAAGGAAAAGCTACGGATTTCCGGGAATTGGGCTGGCACAGCGCCGAAGGCGGGGAACATCCAGTTCTTTCCTGGATGTTCCGGAAATGGACGGAATCCGTATCATACTGCCCGCATGCCCCGTCCCCTGAGATTCTTGCTGGTGCTACTGCCATTTCTGCTGGGCAGCAGCGCCGCCCGCCGTGCCCGCCCGGAGCGCCGTGACCGCTAATCCCCTTCCTGCCGCCGCGCGCCCCTGGCGCTCCGTGCTGTATGTGCCGGGCGACAAACCCCGCGCCATAGAAAAAGCCCGCACCCTGGGCGCCGATGCGGTGATTCTGGATCTGGAAGACGCGGTGGCCCCCGAACACAAGGCCGGGGCCCGCGAGGACGTGCGCGCCGCGCTGGCCCAGCCCTGGCCGGTGCCGGTGCTGCTGCGCCTGAATGCCCCGGGCACCCCCTGGCACGGGGACGATCTGGCGCTGGCCGCGCACCCGGCGCTGGCTGGGGTGGTGCTGCCCAAGGTCGAGGCGCCGCCCACCCTGGCCGGGCCGAAGCCGCTGTGGGCCATGATTGAAACGCCGCTGGGGGTGCTTGGGGCCCCCGCCATTGCCGCTGCGCCGGGGGTGGCGGGCCTGATTGCCGGGGCCAATGATCTGGCCCGCGCCCTGCGCACCCGCCCCCACCCGGGCCGGGAGCCGCTGCTCGCCGCCCTGAGCGCTGTGGTCCTGGCCGCCCGCGCCTATGGCAAGGTGCCCCTGGACGCCGTGTACAACGATGTGCGCGACCCCGAAGGCTTGGCCCGGGAATGCGTGCAGGGGCGCGCCCTCGGCTTCGCAGGCAAGACGGTGATTCACCCCGGCCAGATCGAAGCCGCCAATACCGCCTATGGCGTGAGCGGCGCCGAAGCCGAGCGCGCCCGCGCCCTGCTGGCCGCCTGGAACGAGGCCCGCGCCGCCGGGCAGAGTGTGGCGATCTTCCAGGGTGCCCTGGTGGAACAGATGCATGTGGACGAGGCCCAGGACACGCTGGCCCTGTGGGCGGCTCAGCAAGGCTGAGTGCCACAGCACTGCTCTAGCGCAGTTGCCATCACGATGATGTGGGTTCCTGACCCTCTCCCCTCGTGGGACTAGAAGAGCTGCGACACAGCGAGGGCCTCGCGCCGCGAGGGGTGAGGGGGTTCTTTGCTCAACCGCTCTAGTCCTCCAGGCGCTGCGGCGCCACCGCCCCCTCGCCGCGCTGACGCCACGCCTGAAAGGCGCTGTGGCCTTCCTCGCTCAGTTCAGTGCGCGCCAGGCCGTCCGGGGCCACCGTCCAGCCGCGCCGGTTGGCGTCCTCTGGCAGACCGCTGAAGGTGTAGCGGCCCGGGGCCAGCGGGCGCGAGGGGCGGGCAGTCACCAGATAGGGGTAATACTCCTGCTCAAAGCGCCGCTGCAGGCGGGCCTCGCGGCCGTGGTCCACGCCCGAGATGCCCATGAACAGGAACACCGGCCCCAGGTCCACATACGGCCACAGCCGCCGCCGCCGGACGGTCACGTCGCGCAGCGTCAGGGCTTCGGGGGGCGGCAGCTTGCCCAGAGGAGTCATGGATCTTGTCTACCCCTGCGCGTGTCAGACAATCCAGCCCCAGCCTATGCTCGCCCTATGAACGCGGCGCGAATTCTCCGGCCACCAGGGGCAAGCTCCTGACGGCCCGCGCGCTGTCTTTGGCCCCCGAGACCGGTGCTCGGGGGCGTTTGCTTTGGGGGCCCACATGGAAGTAGCTGCTTTGCCGCAAGACCTGACCGCCAGCGACGTGCTGCGCCTTGCCCTGACCGGCAAGGTGTACGGCGCGGCCCACCAGACCCCGCTGAGCGAGGCCCCGCGCCTCAGTGCCCGCACGGGCGCCCGCGTGCTCCTCAAGCGCGAAGACCAGCAGCCCATCTTTTCTTTCAAGTTGCGCGGCGCTTACAACAAGATGGCGCAGCTCTCGGCCGCTGAGCGGGGGCGGGGCGTGATCTGCGCCTCGGCGGGCAACCACGCGCAGGGGGTGGCCTACGCCGCCCAGCAGCTGGGCCTGCGGGCCGTGATCGTGATGCCCGCCACCACCCCCGAGATCAAGGTGGCCGCCTGCCGCGCCCGGGGCGCCGAGGTGGTGCTGTTCGGGGATTCGTTCAGCGACGCCGAAACCCACGCCTACGCCCTGCAGGCCGCCGGGGGCCTGACGTTTGTGCACCCCTACGACGATCCCCTGGTCCTGGCCGGGCAGGGCACGGTGGCCCTGGAACTGCTGCGGCAACTGGACACGGAGGGGCCCGTGACCGTGTTCGTGCCGGTGGGCGGCGGCGGCCTGATTGCGGGCGTGGCCGGCGTGCTGGCCGCCCTGCGCCCGGATATCCGCGTGGTGGGTGTGGAGCCCGAAGACAGCGACGCCATGTACCAGTCGGTGCAGGCGGGCGAGCGGGTGCGGCTTGCCGAGGTGGGCATTTTTGTGGATGGGGTGGCAGTCAAGCAGGTGGGGGCCTACACCTTTGAACTGGCACGGCGCCATGTGCACGACTGGGTGCGCGTGACCACCGACGAGGTTTGCGCCGCCATCAAGGACGTGTTCGACGACACCCGCGCCGTCATGGAACCGGCGGGCGCGCTGGCAGTGGCCGGGCTCAAGCGCTACGCCGCGCAGCGCGGCCTGCAGGGGCAGACGCTGGTGGCCCTGACCTGCGGCGCCAACGTGAACTTTGACCGCCTGCGCCACGTGGCCGAGCGCGCCGAAATCGGCGAAGAGCGCGAGGCCATCTTCGCCGTGACCATTCCCGAGCGGCCCGGCGCCTTCCGCGCGTTTATCGAGGTGGTGGGCAAGCGGGCCATCACCGAGTTCAATTACCGCTACGCCCCGCGCGCCCAGGCCCAGATTTTCGTGGGGGTGCAATTGAGTGGCGCCCACGAACGCGCGGCGCTGCGCGCCGAGTTAGAAGCGCGCGGCTACCCGGTGCTGGACCTGACCGGCGACGAACTGGCCAAGGTGCATGTGCGCCACATGGTGGGCGGGCGGGCACCCGAGGCGGCCTTTGAGCGCGTGTATTCGTTCACCTTCCCCGAGCGCCCCGGCGCGCTGCTGGACTTTCTGACCCAGCTGCATGGCCGCTGGAACATCAGCCTCTTTCATTACCGCAACCACGGAAGCGCCCACGGACGGGTGCTTGCGGGCCTGCAGGTGCCCCCGGGCGACGAGGCCGCCTTCGGGGCCTTCCTGGCCGGTGTGGGCTACCCGGCGAGCGACATGACCGCCAACCCCGCTTACCGCCTCTTCCTGACCTGACGGAAATCAGGACAAGCTTGTCTTTCCTGATCCCACCCCCATCCTGTCTAAACGCCCAGTCACATATGAAGGGGTGCTGCGGCCCCACTCACCCCCACCGGGGCCCGGCGTGGCGAGATAAACCCCATGACAGAGACACGCACAACGCAGACCGTGGGCCTGAGTGGCGCGTGGCAGGGCGAGGCCACCGACCCCCAGCGCACCTTTCAGGGTGAAGTGGTCACGTCCAGTCTGGAAGCGCTTCCGGTGGGCACCAGTGTAGAGGTGGCCTTTCAGAGCAGTGGCCGCCGCGTCACCGGACCCAGCGAACACGGCAACTACGTGCTGAGCGCCGGGGCGCATCACTGGACGGTTGCCCGCTTCACCCAGCATCCCAGCGCCACTGGCCAGAGCCGCGACGACCGTCTGCCTTCGGGCGACTGGGTGGCCGAACTGGTGGCCCACTGACGGGCAGCCCAGCACTCCCCGACCGCCTTCACCCTGGGGCGAGAGTTTGGCCTTGCGCCTGGTGGCGGGCTGTGCCTACGCTGAATCATGCCCACCCCGCGCCTGCTGGACATGCCGCCCACCGACCTGCGCGTGCAGGCCCTGATGAACGCCCAGCAGCGCGAACTGCGCGAGCTCTACCAGGACACCGACGAACGCACCGAGCCCTTTGATCCCCTCACGCTCAGCGGCGAGGGCTGCGTGCTGCTGGCCGCCGAAGAGAAAGGCGAACTGCTGGCTTGCGGCGCCCTGAAACGCTGGGATGAGGCTTCGGCCGAGGTCAAGCGCATGTACACCGTGCCTGCCGCGCGGGGCCGGGGGGTGGGGCGGGCGCTGCTGGACGAACTGATCGCCCGGGGCCGCGCCGCCGGGTACGCCCGGCTGGTGCTGGAAACCGGTGATCAGCAGGCCGCCGCGCTGGCCCTGTACGAACGCGCGGGCTTTCGCCGCATTCCCAACTTTGGCTACTACGAGGGCATAGACAACAGCCTGTGCTACGAGCTGCCGCTGCGGGAGGCGTAAGACGGCTTCCGAAAAATGCCGTCACACCTGACGGCATTTTTCCGACCGGAGGGACTCGGAGAGCTGCGCAGGAGAGAAGGAAAGGGTACGGATTTCCGGGAATCGGGCTGGAACAGCGCCGAAGGCGGGGAACATCCAGTTCTTTTCCGGATGTTCCGGACATGGACGGCAGTCCGTATAAGCACCCCTCCCCCGGCGCCACCGCCCGGCGCAGGGTAGGCTGGGCCCATGAAACCCCTGGGGGCCGGGGCGCTGCTGGGCGGCGCGGCGGGTGTGTTGTATGGCCTGGGCGTGTACCTGTGGCTGCACGTGCTGGACGGCGGCGACGGTGGCGCCGGGGTGATGGTGGCGTCCTACCTGTTTCTGGTGCCGTTCGTGCTGGGGCTGCTGTCGGTGACCATCACGCTGCGCCTCGCGCGGCCCCACGCGCCAGCCCCGGCGCCCGATCCATTCGGCGACCCGCCGCCTGCGCGCCCCTCACCGCTGGGTGAAGCGATGGGGGTGGCCGCGCTGACCACCACCGTCTTTCTGGTGACGGCGCTGGTGGTGGGTTTCGAGGGCGTGCTGTGCGCCTTTATTGCTGCCCCGGTGATGTACGTCATGGCGGCGCTGGGGGCGGGCACAGCGTTCCTGGCACAGCGCTGGTGGCGGCGGGGCCGCGCGGGGGCGCTGCTGCTGACTGCCGCCCTGCCGGCCGTGCTGGGCCCGCTGGAGCAGCGCCTTACCCCGCCCAGCGTGTACCGCACCGTCACCAACAGCGTGCTGGTGCACGCGCCACCAGAAGCCGTCTGGGCACAGATTCGCAGCGTGCCGCGCATTCAGGACCGCGAAATTCAAACCGGCTGGGCCCACCTCGCTGGCCTGCCGCGCCCCCGCGAAGCGGTGCTGACGGGAACGGGCGTGGGGGCCGCGCGCCTCGCCACCTTTGACGGCGCCCTGAGCTTTCTGGAAACGGTGACCGACTGGCAGGAGGAGCGGCTGCTGTCGTTTCGCATTCAGGCCCGCGACCCCGGCGGCCTGGACCCCCATGTGCGGGTGGGCGGCCGGTTCTTTGACGTGCTAAGCGGCACCTACCGTCTGGAGGAGATTGAGCCAGGCGTCACCCTCCTCCACCTGAGCAGCACCCAGCGCCTGAGCACGCCTTTTAACGGCTACGCCGCCTACTTTACGCAGGCCATCATGCACGACCTGCAACGCACCATCCTGGACGTGGTCCGCGACCGCGCTGAGGCGCAGGCCCTGATGGATTGAAAAGGAATTCCATTTCGCCTCCTTCGAGCAGGCACAACCACGCTGACCACGCCCAAATTACCTCCTGCATGGTTCGGGCCGTTTTAGAGCGGTTGACAAAAGAACCCCTCACCCCTCGCTGCGCGAGGCCCTCTCTGCGACGCAGCTCTTCGAGTCCCACGAGGGGAGAGGGTCAAGAACCAACATTTTCTTTATGTCAACTGCTCTAAAGCGAGGTCAGGAGGCCATGAGAGTGAGGGCATCTGGGACGCCATGCCCGCTCACCCCCCTCCCAACCTCTCGCTGCGCGAGCTGTCCCAGTCCCCCGCAAGGAGGGAGGGGCAAAAGCAGGTGTGCGTTGGCAAAGCCATACAGAACTCTGCAACTGTCTGAACCACTACCGCCCCATCTTTTTGTCTTTTGAAAAGTAGAACCTTCTAGGCCGCACCAAGCTCCCTTGCCCCCGTACCACCCAGGTCCAGACGAAGCCGTCGTGCGCGAAGCGCGCGGGCGTCCGGCGATGGGCGGAGGCAGACCCCGGCGTACACAGCGGGGTGAAGGAAGGCCGCCATAAATCGTCAGTCAACGTTGCCCAGTGCGAACGTTGCTCCCCCCGTCCCCTCTGGGGCTGGGGGGCTGGGGGGGTGGGGCCGCCCCAGCAAACCAACGCCCCACCGCCCCCACTCCATTCACAAAACCATAGCCCCCCACACTGGACTCAAGTTTCGCTTTCGCCTATACTACCCCGAGGTTGTTATGCCTATAGCAGAAATCATCAGTGTAGGAACAGAACTGCTGTTCGGCGAAATTGTCGACAGCAACGCGGCGTTCCTGGCCCGTGAACTGGCCGGGCGCGGCGTGACCCTGCACCGCAAAACTGTGCTGGGCGACAACCTTGAGCGCCTGACCGCTGCCATTCACACCGCCCTTAGCCGCGCCGACCTGCTGCTGCTGGGCGGCGGCCTGGGCCCCACCGACGACGACCTGACGCGCGAGGCGGTGGCCGCCGCGCTGCAGGAAACCCCCACAGAAGATCCCGAACTCCTGGCGTGGCTGCGCGGCCTGTACGACTCGCGCGGGCGCACCATGCCCGAGATCAACCGCAAGCAGGCGTGGCTGATTCCCTCGGCCCAGGCCCTGCCCAACCCGGTGGGGACGGCGCCGGGCTGGTTTGTTCGCACCACCTGGCAAGGGCAGGAGCGGCTGATTGTGGCCCTGCCCGGCCCCCCCCGCGAGATGCAGAAGATGTGGCGCGAACAGGTGCTGCCCCGCCTGCCGCTGCCCAGCGCCACGTTACTGCACACCACCATTCACACCCAGGGCATTGGCGAGAGCAATATCGCTGAGCTGCTGGGCGACCTGACCCGGCAGCCCAACCCCAGCGTGGCCACCTACGCCCGCCGCACCGGCGTGGACGTGCGCGTGGCCGCCAGCGCCCCCAGCGACGCCGAAGCCCAGGCCCTGCTGCACCCCGTGCGCGAGCAGGTGCGCGCGGCCCTGAAAAAGTGGACCTGGGGCGAGGACGACCAGACCCTACCGGGCGCCGTGCAAACGGCCCTGGGCGGGCGCGCCCTGGGCGTCATTGAAGCCGGCAGTGGCGGCGTCCTGTGCACCCTGCTGGCTGATCAGGCGGGCTTTCTGGACGCCGCCGTGACCCAGGACCACCGCCGCCTGATCACCCTGGGCCTCACCCCGGTCACCCTGCAGGATCAGGGCCTCTACAGCGAGCAGGCCGCGCGTGAACTGGCCGCCGGCGCCCGCGAGCACCTGGGCGCGCAGGTGGGGCTGGCGGTGGTGGCCTGCACCCACGGCGAGGGCGCCGGGCAGACCCACGCCGCGCTGGATACCGGCGAGGGCGAAGTGCGGACCCTCAGCCTTAACTGGCCCGGCGACGCGGCACAGGTGCGTGACCGCGCGGCCGTCTCGGCACTGGGGCTTGCCCTGCGGGGCCTGCGGCCCGGAGGATGGTCGGCGTGAAGGTCAAACCTGCCCCCCGCCGACCCGCCCCCCCCAAGGGGCCATCCCCGGCCGAACCCCACACCCCCAGCACCCTGCGCCTGTTCTATGCCCTGAAGGTACCCGCCACGCTGGCGCCCCCCCTGCAGGAAGCCCAGGGCAAGCTGCGCGGCAACTGGCGCCCTGTACCGGCCGAGCAGTTCCACGTGACCCTGGCCTACCTGCCCGCCGTGCCGCCCGCACGCGTGGACGACCTCAAGCGCCTGGGGGCCCAGCTGACCCAGGACCTGCCCCCACTGCACCTGAAGCTGCGCGGCACCGGCTACTTTCCCAACGAAGGCAGCCCCCGCGTGTGGTTCGTGAAGGTGGAGGGCGAGGGCCTGAACGAGCTGGCCGCCGCCCTGCGCGCTGGCCTGCAGGCGCTGGGCGTGGAGACTGACGACCTGCCCTTCAAGGCGCACGTCACTCTGGCGCGCAAGAAGGGCCCGGCGCCGCGCGTGCCGCCCCTGCTGTTCTCGCAGGGCTGGCAGGCGCCGCAGGTCACGCTCTACCGCTCCATCCTGCGCAAAACCGGACCCATTCACGAGACCGTCAGCACCTTCCGTCTGCGCGGCGCACCCGTGGCCGCCTCTGAAGCCGCCCCCACTTCCCCGGACCCCAGTACCCAGGAGACCCCATGAGCAAAGAAAAAGAGCTGAACACGACCCCCGCCGACGCGAAGGAGCGGGCGAAAGCGATCGAAACGGCGATGAGCCAGATCGAGAAGGCGTTTGGCAAGGGCTCGATCATGAAGCTGGGCGCCGAGAGCAAGCTCGACGTCCAGGCCGTCTCCACCGGCAGCC
>NZ_JAHRBL010000028.1 GCF_019693445.1 Deinococcus aquaedulcis
CCCTGATGACGGTGATGCCGAGCGTGTATTTGAACCGCCTGCTCCGAACCTTCCTCAAGAACGAGGAATTTCTCCACCAGCACGGCTATTCACTCCGCTATACAAGGTGCAACTCCTGAGTTTTAAAGCCCGCTGGTCCCAACTTTTTTGAGGCGTTACAGCAGATAGTTCAGATTCCCAGCAAGTCGATCTTGAAAGGCGGGCGGACTGAGCCCGAGAAAAACAGGGCTGTGAAGCTGGAAAGGCATGGGGGCGTTTCCCCTGACTAGTCCTGGAATCAGAAGAGCTCCGTATCAGATGGTGTGAGGCGTGGCACCACCAGAACAGTCAGGGCCGTTGCCGCGTGGCCACCATCTTCAGGGCCTCGTCCATGGATTGCGTTCGCGTCCGCGTCATCAGGATCAAGACATTGCTCCCTCCCTGCAGATAGAGCTGTATGGCTTGAGCGCGCACCTCATGGCCTTTCGAACTCTCCTCGAACGAGTGCCCAAGCGTAGCCAGAGCCGTTCGTACATGCCGTTCTGGCAGCGGCGGCGGATTGCTGAGCATCTGTATAGCCTGCATAAAGAGGCGTGAGGCGTGGAAGATGACCTCGACATACCACGGTGGTGAGGACCGAGAGGGTGACTGATGGTACCGCCTCTGCGCCGGCTGAGCATTCAGCCCACGCAGTTGTTCATCACAGCAGGAGGTTCTGAGGCCCTTGCTGCCGCTCAGATCGCCGGTAAGGTGTTCCTGCCACTGGGCCGCTAGACCAACAGCATTGGTAGCGGGAAGGACGTGCCTGCTCCTGGAGGACAGGTGATGGAGGGCGCTTGAGCATCCGGATGCTGCGCTTGTTCCTCGGAAACCTTCTGAAGACCCGACCGCAGTCTTTGGCCCTTGGACTCTGATCACCTTCCGGAAGTCTACACGCAGGTTACCCAGGTGAGATCGTCGAGCGCTGATCTGAACCTTAGAAGATTGGCTCTCTCTTCTCAGCGGAAGGCGGGACACCTTTGTGCCGTTTTGGAGTCAACCTCTCTCCTTTTCTGTGCGTTCGGCGGCCGATCATATAGGGACACCTTTGTGCCGTTGATGAACCGGTGCTGGATTTTCACTGACCTGCGCGTATCGATGGCTAGCAGAAAGGGGCACAAAGGTGTCCCCATCAACGGCACAAAGGGGCAGGTTTTCCAGGCAGGACCCCTTTGTACCATTGATGAATTTTTGTACCGCTCGAACGACGTACTCAAGGTTTGACGCCCCTTTCTGCCCCACCACAGGAATTTCAGATCACTTTGGGCCGATACGCTCCTCGATGGGGACACCTTTGTGCCGTTCGGGTCCAGAGCGTGGCACAAGCAGAGACTCCTTTGTCCCGTTTGTGACTGGAAAGTACGACCAGGACGCGGTTTGTTCCCTTTCTTTGTTGTTGTTTCTTTTATATCTTTTAAAAGACAATCAACATCTTCAGGAGGCGCATGAAAAAGGACCGGCAACAGGCACTGCCCAAAGTGGACGAACGGAATTTCGCCCGTCTGGGTGTGGTGAGTATCCAGACTCGACTGGACGATGAGGCCAGCCGGTCCTGGAGCAGCGCCTTTGAGATCGCTGGTCGCTCATTCGGCGTTGCTGCAGAGGCGCTTCACGGTCGGCCGCGGGGCATCGATACCAACGTGGTGATTGGAATCGAGAGCCTGTTTGCAGCCCGCTCCTGCCCAGAGGACAACCGCCTGCACACCACGGCATATGAACTGCGTGCTGCGAGCTTTCTTCCGCTGAATGGCAAAAGCTTCCACCGCCTGCGCGAGTGCCTCGACCGCCTCTGGTACACCAACGTAACGGTCACAGATGGATGGCACCTGCCTGACGGCCGCAAGCTCCGGAATGTCAAACGCATGCGGATGATCAACGACCTGAGTTACTGGGATATCGATGGAAGCGACCAGTTCGAGGCGACCCGTGAGTTTGTTCCCAATGCGACGTTGACGATTCAGCTGGGAACGCACATGGCCAACAGCATCCGTCTAGGATTTACGCAGGCCCTCGAGCATAAAATTCTCACAGGCATTGAGCAGCCCCCAGCGCGGGCTTTATACCGACTTCTGGAAGCCCACCGGTACGCCGATACGGGAGAGCAGCAACGGTCACTGGCTGTCCGGCTGGAAGACTGGCGTCTGGCCTGCGGCATTACGGACGGAAAGCCCAGTAAGACGCTGCGCGCGCTGAATGAAGCCCACGAGGAACTCGTCGCCCAGGGCTATCTGCGGGACGTCCGCGTGGCTGGTACCCGCGCGACCACCACACTGACCTACGTCTTTGCCAGCCTCGATGATCCGGATCCGGCCTTGGTGCGCCTGCTTGTTGACAGTGGCGTGGCCGCGCCAGCAGCGAACAAACTCGCCAAGGAGAAGGGCGACCGCGTGGAGGAAGTCGTTCGTTACGTGCAAGCCACCATGCGCGAGAAGCCTGGAAGTGTGCGCAAGCCAGGTGGACTGATCAACGACATGTTGCAGCGGCCCGAGAAGTACGTGCTGAGCGCGCCGCGGCCTGACCATAACCCCGAAGAGGGGCGGGAGAAGAGCCGTGCCCGCATTCAGGCCGCTGAGATCGAGGCCCAGCGGCGAACCGAACTGGAGCGGCTTGAACTGCTGGCGGCTTCATCACAGACCCAGTGGGAACGCACCCGGAGGCCCTTAAAGCTGCTCCTGAGCAAGCAGCTGTCCGCTGCGCAGTGGGACGCGCTGGAACGGGCCTGTCAGACTGGTCAACTTCAGGCCGGCAGCCTGCTGCATGAGCTCAGTGCGGCGCAGGCCCGCCTTGAGCTCCAGGCTTTCGTGGATCGGTTGCGTGACACGTTGCGTTGAACACGCCGGTCAACTGACGCGAACCTATAGCCGGTTGTATGGCGGACGCAGGTGGGCCAAAAGTCTGTCAGACGGTGTTGGGGCGAGGGTTGGCGTCACCATTCAACGTGAAGACGGCCCCCGTATGGCGAGGTGGCGATGGCCGATGCACTTGGAATTCAAAGTTAAAACCAGCGTGCCTGAGCCACCCCGCCGCTGGCCCGGAGAGGCGTTGACCGCTGCATTGACTGTCAAACAGGCATTGATCGCTTGATGTCCCCGGTGGCCAACTTACTCTGGGTGCGCTGACGTGTCAGCGGCCCACTCCCAGCCGGCGTCCAGTGCCAACGCAATGTGGCCACCTGCACGCCCGACCCGGATGGGGCTGCCCAGCTACGCGTCAGCGCTTCATCCCGTGGAATAACCCTGGGCCTCCACCGAGCGACTTGCTCGGATCCATGAGCGCTATTGGTCTTCCCCGTCACCCGTCAGCGGCACACTGTATTTCAACACGAGGTCTGCGATTTCCAGACCGTTCAGGAGGGAGATCGGCTGCCGGTCGGAGGCTTTCGCTTCCTCCTGCGCCCCTGGACTGTAATCCCCAGTGGTCATGAACCACCCGACCTCTCCGTGCGACAGGCTGCCACGCAGCTTCTGTACTTCCGGGCGAGAGACATTGCCTTTATACCGTTTCACCTGCACGGCCACGCGAATGCGAATGAGATCCTCAATGACCAGTAAGCCCCGCACGTCCACCCCCGCGTCATTTGTAGGATGCGTCTCCTGAACGTCTTGCACGCCGATGGCTGTCATGACCCGGGCGCACAACCGCTCGAACTCCGTAGGCGTCAGCTTCAGGAACTCCCGAAGCAAAGCTTTGCGGCTTGGGGCACGCTTCTTTGGCAACGCTGCTGCGGGTTCTGGACGCACCGTCACTTTGGAAGACCGCCTTATTTTCTGAGTCGTCTTCCCCGGGGCTTCGCGCGGTGGCTTTGACATGATGGCTGACGCTGTCCCCTCGCCCAACCAACGCAACTGCTTGTTAGCTGTCACCTCGAATCGTGGCTGTTGACCAGCCAGCGCCCGCACGTCCCGGTCAATCATGACTGCATCGAAGATGTTGGACGCGCCGGTCTGAACGTTCTGTGCGTCAAGGCGGCGTAACACATCCGAAAAGACCTGCGGCCCCTGCGTACCCTGCATGACCTGTGTCAGGGCCTCAAGAAGCGCGGCCTGTCCCGGCGTGATCTTTGGACGGGCAGCCGACCTGAGTTTGCGAACAGGAGATTTACGCGTCACTGGGTTGAGTTCCTCTCAGAGGGTTCAGGCAGAGAAGCGATCCTGGCCTCCCTGCTTTCTGTACGAAGGCACTGGCCCACAGTCCGTGACAGTCAGGCCGGGACAGGCGCCTCGTAGAGCCCCGCGCCCTTGCGCAGCGACAGGGCCACCTGCGCCCGGAGCTCCTGAGGCGCGATGACTTCAACCTCACCGCCCCACCCCAGAATCCAGGGCACCAGCTCAAGCCAGTTGCCCACGTTGAGCACCACCCGGGTGTGCCCGGATCCCAATAGCACTGGCGGCTCAGCGTGGTGCCCAAAGTACTCTTCTGCCACGCGCGCCTTGACAGCTGGGCTGAAAAACAATTCGACCCGGGTGGCTGCGCCGGACATGATGCCCCAGGCGCTCGAGAGGAAGCGCAGCGGGTGAAAATCCTCGGGAATGTCGTATTCCTGATTGGTCAGGGTTGGGTGCTGCATGCGGGAGAGGCGGTACACATAGGGCTGCGGATCATCCAGCAGGCGGTTGATGCCAATGGCATAAGCCTCGCGGTTGCGCGCATTGACCTCGATGAAATAAATGGCCAGCTCCAGCTTCGACGCCCGCCGCTGGGAGTGATAGGTGCACTGCAGGATCTTGCCGTCCATCCACGCCTGGGCCGCCACTTCAAACACCAGGGAGCTCCGCCCGCCCCGGCGCGCCTTGTACACCTCATTGGCCTGCAGCGCCACGCGACGGGCGCGCAGAGGAAGGTCCTGCGCGAGCTTTTCCAGTGCCGCGAGGTAATGCTCGTTGTACTCGGCGGCGTGATGAAAGAGCATCCGCGCCGCGCTGTACACCGCCAGTGCCTGAACCGGATTGAGCTCACGGGACCGTTTGATCCGGCGGTAGCAGCCAGCCGACGTCAGCTCGACTTCACCCTGATCGATCAGTTCAGCGAGGTCCCGTTGCACCGACCGGCGTTTTTCTGGCGCCAGCTTCAGGCGCTGCATGATCTCACCGGTGCTGCACTCGGCGTCCGTGAGGAGATCCAGCACGGCCCGCAGCCGCCTCGTCTTAGTGTCCAGTTCCATGAAACTCCTTTGCCGCTGAGGCGCTACAGACCTGCCGGTATTGACACCACCGGCAACGTTCCGGACTCGGGGCCGGGGTAAAGTCGTGCGCCCGCACGCCACTGACCATGCGTGTCATCTCGCTCTTCGCCTGTTCCAGTTCGGTCCTGGAGAGGTCGTACAGCAGGTCGTGGCGCAGGTAAGCCAAGCTCGCCCGGGAGGCGCCCGTGGCGTCCAGATACAGTGCAAGTTGCGCGGCATGATGGTCGGGCTGGACGTGCCGGTCGGTCTTGAAGTCCACGATCCAATCCTCGTACAGCGCGTCGACCACGCCTTCGAACGTCACGCCATTCACGGCGTGCGAGACCGGCACTTCCCGCCTGGGCTCCTGACCCGCCAGGGCCGAAAATGTTGGCGTACCCAGTTTGCCGCTCAACGCCGCAACCTCCTGCCGCTGTTCAAAGCTCAAGTGGGCAAAGCGGGCCATGATCTGCGGCCCACTCAGTTCCAACTCGATGGCCTGGTGCACGGCCGACCCGATCAGCGCCCCGCCCGCGCCCCCTTCCAGGCGCTGCGTTTCAGGCTCCCACAGCCGCGTGAAGGGGGGCCGTCCCGTGACATACCGGAACTCAAAGGCTTTCGGGCAGGTCAGGTACACACCGATAGAGGTGGCCGGCAGGGACTCGGGCAGCGCCACACCCGAGCTGGCGGCTGAGGTACGTACCGTCCCGGTGCGCTGACGAAGCTGCGGCGCCGGACGCGGAATCTGTCCCGGTGCATACGCGTACCGGGCGACGTCGTCCTGCGGAAACATGCTGGAAATCCGGGCGGCCTCCGCCGTTTCGCTGACCTTGGCGGGCACGCTCAGAATCAAGGTGTCTGCCGCGCGGGTCAGGGCCACGTACATGATCCGCTCGTTCTCGGCGGCGCGGCGCTCGGCCTGAAGGTCCTGCAGGCGCTGGTGCGGCCCGGGCTGCTGCTCGGGTTTCAGGCCCGGTACCCGCAGGGCCAGGCCACGCTCAGCGTCCATCAGCAGCGGGGAACTGTCTGCGCGGCCCTGGGCCAGCAGGTCCGGCACCATGACCACCGGGAATTCCAATCCCTTGCTGCCGTGAATGGTCATCAGCTGCACGGCGTCATCGGAGGCGAGGTTCGCTTCCGGAACGGCGAGGTCAAGCCGCCGGGTGTCGCGCAGTGCCCGGGCTGCGGCGCTCACGTCGCCCTGGCCCTGTAGGGCCAGACTGTGCAGCAGCGCTAGAAACGCGTCGATATTGGCCAGCCGGCGCGTACCGTCGGGCAGGCTTGCCATGATGACGCCGTGCTCACTCGCCTCCAGAGCGTGGGTCACCAGACCACTGGCGCCGGTACTCGCGCGGCGGTCAAGCAGATCAAGCAGCAGAGGCGGGGTCAGCGCTGCTGCTTGAAGGGCGCTCCAGAGGCTCTGCCCGGCCACGCGGCCCTGACTGGCGGCCAGCAGGGCCTCATCCTCCCAACCCACCAGCGGGCTGCGCAGCACGGCGGCCAGGGCCACATCGTCACCTGGCCGCGCCAGGAACAGCAGCAGATGCATCAGGTCGCGCACCTCCGGCCGGGTCAGCAGGCCGCGGCCGCCCTGAACGGTGTAGGGAATGCCGGCATGGAAGAGCGCGGACTCATAGATGGGCAGGTTCGTCCGCGCCCGGAACAGGACCGCGATATCGCGGTAGGTCAGGGGACGAAGCTCCTGGCCTTCCTGAACGACCCGGCCTTCCGCCATCAGGCTCTGGATGCGGTGCGCCAGCAGGTCACTTTCAGCAGAGCGCAGCACCGGCTTGTTGACGGGGCCACTGATGACATGCAGTTCGCAGGAGGGGGCAGCGGACGGCTTCTCCGTGCGGTGAGCAGTGAGTGGCGCGAAGGTCGCGGCGGTCGACCCCTTGCCCACCGGTCCCGGCATGTAATGCTGGAAAAAAGCGTTCAGAACATCCACCAGGGCCTGATGGGTCCGGAACGACCGGCTCAGGGCGCGGCTTTGTCCACCAGAAGTGACTATCTGCTCCCTGGCCTTGCGGAAGAGCCGCACGTCCGCCCCGCGAAAAGCATAGATACTCTGCTTTTCGTCACCCACCACGGTGAAGGTGACGCCCCCGCTGCTGATCGCACTCAGGATCTCCCACTGCAGGGGAGACGTGTCCTGAAACTCGTCCACGAACACGGCCTTCCAGCGTGAAGCGTAGTACTCACGAACGTGCGCAAACGACAGCGCCCGCGCTGCCAGCCGCTCCAGGTCGGCAAAGGTCAACCGCTCCTGCTGCGCTTTCAGGGTGTCCAGCCGCGCCTGCACTTCCCGGTAAAGCCCCTCCAGCACTGGAATAGCCCTGAGTTGCCAGTACTCGCTTTCCAGGGCGCTGTCCGGGGAAGCCAGGCTCTTGAGCCTGGCCACGGCGCGCAGCACCGGGGCCTTGGCGCTGCCCCAGACCTTGGCATTCCCGGCATTGGCCCTTGTTCCTGACAGGGCGGCGCGCATGGCCGCCTGACGGGCGGGCCAGCTGCCCTGGACCGCTGCGGCCTGGAGGGCGGCCTGACGGGCCAGTTCCAGGGCGTCTGCGGGGTCCGGGCAGGCGTGTGCGGCCAGCACCGTGAGCTGTTCAGCCCACACCTGAGCTGCAGCCTCGGCCTGCTCGGCCAGCTGGGCTTCGAGGTTCTCCCGCCGGGCGTCGTGTTCCGCCAGCGACACCCGCAGGGCGTCTTCAGCGCGCTGGGGATCGCGCAGCATCAGCGCCACCGCTTCCCTGGCCAACCCGGTGGGCAGGTGCCCGAACGCTTCAGGGTTCAGGGCGCCCAGCACCTGCGGCAGGGTCTGGTCGAGCCAGACCTCGGCGCCCGCTTCATCGAGGACCTCGAAACGCAGCCCCGCGCCGCTCTCGACGGGATGTTCCCGGATGATGCGGGTACACAGGGCGTGGATGGTGCTGATCTGCGCCAGGGGCAGGGCCTGCGCCGCCGCCACCACCCGGGGCTGCGCCCGGCGCTGCGCTTCCTCATCGAGCAGTGCCTGCAGGCGGCCACGCAACTCCGCGGCGGCCGCTTCTGTGAAGGTGACCGCCACGAGTTCCTCTGCAGCCAGGTCGTGCGTCAGCAGGCCCAGCAGACGCCGGGTCAGGACGAAGGTCTTGCCGCTGCCGGCCCCCGCGTCAATGGAGACGCTGCCCCGGTACTCGGTGATCAAGGTTTGTTCCTGGGTCAGCGTCATGCGGTCTCTCCCGTCACAAAGGCCTGGAAGCGGCAGACCGGCTGCAGGTCGCACAAGGTGCAGGCCTGCGCCTTCACGTCCGGCAGGGCCCGGAAGTCACCCGTCAGGAGGTCCTGGCGCATACGGCGCACGAAGCCCTCAAAGGCCAGCTGCTTGGACGGCCATGGCGTTTTGCTGCTGGGCTCTCCTGGGCCGGTTTTCAGCAAGTCCTTGGCCTGATTCAGACTGAAATACCGGCCGACCTGGGCGCCGGTCAGGGTGAGATACAGCGGCAGCTGCACCTCCGTGGTCAGGACATTCTCGGCGTCGCGCACGTGACTGATATAGGCGCTGAGCTTGTAATCGGTGACGACGCGCTCCCCGCTCGGCGTGACGTCCACCCGGTCCACGTAGCCCTGAACCGCCCAGGCCTGTCCATCCACCACCACGTGTCCCTCAAGACGCTGCTCCAGGGCCTCAATCTGAACACCCGAGGGCAGAAACTCCGGTGTCATCACGGCCTTCTGCAGCGCCTGCACGTGGTCGCGGCGCTCAGAGCGCCACATTGGCCCCAGATCAATCGCGCCCTCGGCCAGGAGTTCTGCGGCCGCCGCATCAAGAGCGTCCGGCACACCGGCCGTCAACGTGTCCGCATCTGGCGTTGGGCGCCCGACGTGGGGCGCGAGCAGCCGTTCCAGGGTCCCGTGGTACAGGCTGCCCCGCCCCAGGGCGTCCAGACCGCTCTGCGGCTCGGCGGGAGCCTCCAGTCGCATGATCTTGCCAGCAAACCAGCGGTACCGGCAGGCGCCGTAGGTATGAAACTGGCTGGCACTCCAGGTCCAGGTGTCTGGATTCATCACGCCGGGAAACCGTGGGCCGGGGTCCTGGCCCCGCTCGCGGCGGTCCTCCTGCAGGGCGCGGCCCATAACGTGCTCGTCGGACAGCAAACCGGCGCGGGCCTGGAGCAACCGGGCTTCCTGTGGGCTCGCGGCGTGCACCTCGCCCGGCACGGCTCCGCGGGAGAAGCGGCGCAGGAAGGGACTGGCTGGCGCCCGCTTGCCGCCCGTGATGACTTCCGGCCGGGTCAGTGTCAGCTGGCCGCGCGCGCACGCCAGCGCATGAAAGAACAGGGCGTGCTCGATGGCCTGCGACTCCATGGCGCCGGGCAGATAGACCCCGCTCTGTGACCAGAAGGCCCGCAGCTGGGCATCCAGAAGTGGCGGGTCCGCCACTGGCTTTGGGAAGAGGCCCTCGCTGAGTCCCAGGACCCACACGGCCCGGAAGGACCGGCCGAGGGTTCCCAGCGGCGTTGAGACGCGGACACCGCCCTTGCCGGGCAGGACGGGCACTGTGCCGGACGCGAGTGTGGCTTTCAGGTGCTGCAGAAACGTCTGGCGTGGGAGTACGGGCAGCCCGCTGAGCGGCTCTAGGGCGGCCCGGAGGGCCGCCAGCCCTAAGCCTAGTCCGGCGTCCTGCCGTTGCCGCTCCAGTACGCCCAGTGCCTCCAGACCCCGCGTGAGGGCGTGCAGGTAGCTTTCACCGCTGGCGTGCTCCGGCCAGGCCAGGACGTCCAGGGCCGTGCCCGCCTCCCAGACATGCAGGCCGCTGGGCGTCCGGCGGCCAAAGCGCCGGCGCGCCGCTTCGACGTCCAGCGGCAGGTCAGCCAACGGGTGCGTGAGCACCTCGACCGTCCGGGCAAACGGCCAGTCCTCGAGTCCCGCTTCAACCCAGGCCCGCAGGAAGCTCCCCAGTGGCGTGGCCAGCAGCGGCTGACGGGCCTGACTGAGCAGGGGAACCCCGTAGCGCCGGGCACTCTCCAGCAGGGGGGCGAGGTAGGCCGACTCGTCGCGGACCACGATGGCCAGGTCATGCCAGGGCACGCCGTCCTCCTGATGGGCCACCTTGACCTGCCGCAGCACCTCACGGGTTTCCTCGACCACGCTGCTCAGGGCCAGCACGGTCACCTCGGGCGCCTGTCCGGTGGCAGACGGCAGGACCGCCCGGGCGGCCTGATCCCCTGGGCGGGCCAGCCAGGGATCGCGCTCGTGCAGGTCGCTCTGGGCTTCGGCCAGTGTCCAGCCGCGCCCACGCAGGGCCTGCGCTGTCCGCTGGGCTTCCGAGAGCCCCCCCGGGCCCGCCGTCGGGAGGAACATAACGCTGCCATCGGCCGCCAGCCGGTCGAGGTAGGCGATCTGGGCCGCGTCCAGGTAGGCAAAGCCGCTCACCGTGACGGGTTGAGGGGCCAGGGCGACGCGGGACGCGAAGAATTCAGGCACGGCCGCGTCAAACAGCGTGTCCCGCAGCAGTTCCAGCACCCACGCGCGGTGCAGCCGGACCAGGTCCTGTTCCCGTGGGCTGCGCCCTGGGGGCAACCGGGAAGCGTCCGAGCGCAGCAGGGCGCGGATCACGTCACTCAGGGCGGCCGCTGTTCCCGGGCGGTCCAGGATGGCCCCGAAGTACTCGAGGTTCAGCCGGGTCAGCAGCTCGCTCAAGCGGGCCTCGCGCTCCCCGGCGGCCAGTGGGCGCCAGCCGGCGTGGGTCAGCTGCCGGCGGGCCAGCTGGCCAAATGTGGTGGTGGGCAGCGCCTGACGCGTCAGCTGTCTCAGAGAACGCCCGGCGGCCAGGTTCGGGACCAGAGTCAAGGCGGTTTCGCGGCTCAGATGGGTCCTGGCCTGATGCCGCAGGAGGTTGGGCGAAGGGTGGATGATCAGCGTGCGGGTCATGACACCTCAGGGGCAGAAGGCAAAAGGAGAGGCCCCGTGAGGCCGTATGGTGCGCACGCTAGCACCGCTTCGCGTCACCCAGTGTCGTGCCCACACCGGGGGGGTCAGTGGGGGTTCCTCCGGTCCAGGGCTCCAGTACATTGAGGCGCATGTCCATCCTCCAGGCCGCCCACGCCACCTTGCAGCAGGAGGGCTACCGGCCCGGAGCTCCCCAGGCAGACGCCCTGACTTTCCGGTATTACGGCCAGCCTGCCCGCATCCGTGTTCGCCCGCTTGGCCCGGGCACCGGGCTGTGTGAAGTGGAATGCCGCCTGCCACGACCGGCTCCGGCGGCAGAGCACATTCAGGCGTTCAGCGCCGCCCATCCCCTGTCCAGGCTGGACGCTCAGGGGGATCAGGCCAGCCTGGTGATCGCGACCATGGTGACTGAGCGCGACGCGGGCCATCAGCTTCAGGCCCTGCTGACCCTGCTTGATCAATACGCAGCGGACGCAGTGTTTGTGCCCTGGGCTGGAGCGCCGGAAGCAGAGCGGGATGCGGCGCGTGAGAGCGGCCAGTCTGCTCCGGAGCCACAGGTGACGCCCGCTGAGCCCGCGGGTCCGATCAGCCCACCACCAATCCCGGCACCCGAAGCTGTCTCCTCGCCGGAACAGGCGACGCCCGCGTCGGGCACATCCTCTGGCGCTCCAGCTGGCCTGCCGGCTGCCCCGGCCGGCTGGGATGAGCTGTGGGGCCTGATGAACCCGCGGTTCTACCCGCTCGCCCAGGCGCTCGCTGCCCTGGGCGTTCCCGTACCCGACGACGTGCACGTGGACATGATGCAGGGCCATCAGGTGCGCGGCGCGGCCATCATGATGTGGGGTCAGCCCCCCAGCGCCGTGGTCGTGTGTGAACCTGGTCAGCCGGTGCCCAACGGCTATCAGGGCAGCACCTGGTACAAGCACCTGACCGTGGAACGGGTCGCGCAGGAAACCCGCGCGCACCTGCAGGCGGCAGGTCGGCTGTGACCCGACTGGTCCTGGCCCAGCCCTTTATCCGGCGCCTCGGGCAGTTCCCCAATCAGGACCAGAAGCTGGTGCGTGACGCCGTCATGCAGCTGCACCTTGACGTCGTTTCCGGGGGACGTCCCCGGCCGGGCCTGCGCTGGCACGGTCTGGAAACGCCCAACCTCTACAGCGTCTCGCCCAACATGGACTACCGGGTGATCGTGTACCACCAGGGGCAGGACTACGTGATTCTCTACGCGGACCATCACGACAAGGCGTATGACTGGGCCAGCCGGCGCCGGATGGAAGTGCACCCGTACACCGGCGCCATGCAGGTGGTGGAACTCGAGGAGCGTACGGAGGTGATCACCCGCGTCACAGAAGTGACGGAGGAGCGCCCGTTTTCCAGCTACGATGCCGAATACCTCCTGCAGCTGGGCGTACCCGAGCGCCTCATGCAGACTGTCCGGCACGCCACCACACGCAACGCCCACATCCTGCTCGATCTGTTGCCGGAGGAGGTGGCCGAGCGGCTCCTGAGTCTCATGTCCGGTGAACTCGTCTCGCCACCAGAACCTGCGGGTGGAGATCCCTTTCTGCATCCCGATGCCCGGCGGCTGTTCGCCGTGGCCGAGAATGAGGCGGCCCTTGAGGCCGCTCTGGGCGGCTCCTGGCAGGAATGGACCGTGTTTCTCCACCCGTCCCAGCACCGGGTCGTCGAGCGGACCTACAGCGGCGCGGCGCGGTTGACGGGTGGGGCTGGCACTGGCAAGACCGTCGTCGCCGTGCACCGAGCCGCGCGCCTCGCGCGGGCCGGCGGGCGGGTGCTGCTGACCACGTACACCCGGGCGCTGGTCACGCACCTTGAAGAGATGCTCAGCGCCCTGAATCTGGAGCCGGCGGCCCGGCAGAGGATTACTGTGGTGACCGTCCACGCGCTGGCCCGTCAGATCTCCGCTGAGCTTGGGCTGCCTCACCGGGAGCCAGAGGACAACACAGCCGTCCTCAAAGCGCGGTTTGCCCAGGCGATCAACGCCCTGGGGATCTCCCTGACGCCAGAATTCCTGCTGGCCGAGTGGCGCGGCGTGATCGAAGCGCAGGGCCTGCGCACCTGGGAGGCGTACCGAGATGTTCGGCGCACCGGCCGCGGAACGCCTCTAGGCCTGCGGGGCCGCCAGGACGTGTGGCGCGCTGTCGACCACTTCCGGGCCGGTCTTGAGACGAGCCGCCGCTTTACCTGGCGAACCATGTGCGAGGCGGTGACCGACCGCCTGCAGGGCGAGCCCGCGCGCTTTGACCATGTGATTGCCGATGAAGCCCAGGACCTCGGGCCGAGTGAAGTTCGCTTTCTGCTCGCGTTGACTGACGGCGGCTCGGATCATCTGCTGCTGGCCATGGACGAGGGGCAGCGCATCTTTCAGCGAGCCTTTTCGATGAAGTCGCTGGGCCTGAACTTCCAGGGCCGCAGTACCTGCCTGAAACTCAATTACCGCACCTCACGTCAGATCCGCGAACTCGCCGACCGGGTGCTCCCGGGCACCATCCGTGACGCCGATGAGACCGTCGAGCAGCGCCTGACGCTCTCGCGCTTTCAGGGGCCGGCGCCGGAAGTGCGGCGGCTGCCGGACTCCGAGAAGGAGTTTGAGCACCTGGGGCGCTGGCTGAAGGACCGTCTGGCCGAAGGGCTGAGCCCGGCGCAGATCGCCGTGTTCACCCGCCATGATCCGGCCACCACAGCGGCCAGGGTCCAGGCCATCAGCGGGCATCCGGCGGCCGTGGTGGGGCAAACCGAGGACGCCCCTGATCCACGCTTCGTCAGTGTGTCGACCATGCACCGGGCGAAGGGTCTGGAATACCGTGCGGTGGCCGTCGTTGGCTTGAACGATGAAGCGCTGCCTTCGGCGCAGCGCCTCGCCGAGCTCACCGATCCAGGGGATCAGGAGGATTTCATCGCCCATGAGCGGCACCTGCTGTACGTGGCGGCCACCAGGGCGCGGGACTGGCTGCTGCTGACGTACTCCGGGGAGGGCAGCCGGTTTCTGGCCCCATTGGCGGTGACACGGCCTGCCGTGGACTGAACCGTTCAGTGGCGTCACTCACTGACGCCACTGGGCAGCACACTGCCGGTATGAGGATGTTCACAGCGTTCCGGCTGAGCGGTCGAGGTTCGGCGTTCGGTTCCACTTGGGCCGCCCGCCACTCCCTATGCTGGGGGCGCATGCTGACGTCTCCACCCGGCCACACGGCCCTGACCAATGCCCAGTTCCTGCTCACCGAAAGTGCCCTGGTCGCCCAGTCCCTGCTGGACGGCCTCACCTGGGCAGACCTGCGCCGGTCCGCGCGGGAAGGCCACCTCTTCGGCCCAGGTAAGGCCAACAGTCAACTGACCGTCCTGGGCGCCCTGAAGACCCGCCTGCAGGACATTCCTGACGAAGTGCTGCCCGAGCTGGCCCACGGCACCCTGGAAGCCCGGCAGATCCTGATGCTGGCTCTGGTCACGCGGCAAAAGCCCCTGGTGAGGGCGTTTATTTCAGACGTGCTGCTGTACAAGTGGCAGCGTCTGGAGGTGCAGGTGACCGACGCCGACGCGCGCACCTTCCTGACCCACCAGGCGGACCAGCACCCGGAGATGGCCCAGTGGTCGCCTGCGACGATGCAGAAAACCCGTGGCAATCTCACCCGTTTTCTTCTTGACGCGGGGCTGCTGAAAGAACGCCGTAAAGGTGAGTTTGAAACAGTGCCGCAGCACCTTTCGGCCCGCCTGAAGGCCATGGTGCAGCAGCTTGACCCCCCTTTGTTCCCCCTGCTGGAGGCCCTGAAGTGAGTCTGGACACCCGCCTGAACGCCCTGAGTGACGCCCTCCTTGATCCAAAACTGCTGCGCGGCAAGGGGCTGGGGAATGAAATCGGGTTCTACATTTTTGATTACGCCCCGGAGCGCGAGCCCGACGTGGTGAAGGCCCTGCCCAGGGTCGTTCAGGCGGTTGAGGCAGCGGGTGTGCGGGTGGGGGTCATTGACCTCTACCAGACGGTGCTCGGCATGCTCGAGGAGCGCGGGTATCTGGACAAGGCACTGGCCCTGGAGCAGACCCGGGGCGCCGCTGCGCTGCATGGGGCTCTCAAACCGCTGTTGTCCCCCGACAAGGTGGCCACAGCCGTCGCCCGGCAGGCCCAGGGCGCCGAACTTGTGCTGCTCACCCAGGTGGGCGCCGCGTACCCCCTGCTGCGGTCGCACAGCATCCTCAATAACCTCCACGAGCGGCTCGATCAGGTGCCCGTGGTCATGCTGTTCCCCGGCACCTACGACGGGCAGCAGCTCAGACTGTTTGGCCTGTTCAAGGACGACAACTACTACCGGGCGTTCCGCCTCCTGCCGGAGCCCAACCAAGGAGTGCATGCATGACCCCTCATCTGCGAATTGGTGACCTGTTTGACCGCCCCATCGACCGCAACATCAACGGCGTCATCAAGGCCGGGCAGCAGGACGAGCGCAACGTGCAGCAGGAGCTCGACGAGTACGTGGTCACCCGCGAGCTCGACGGGCAGTTCCGGCGCTTTTTCGAGCATTACGCCGATTCACTCGAGCGCCCCACGGACAAGGTTGGCGTCTGGATCAGCGGCTTTTTCGGCAGCGGCAAGTCGCACTTCCTGAAGATCCTGTCGTACCTGCTCGCCAACCGTGAGGTGGCCGGGCACCGCGCCATCGCCTTCTTTGACACGGGCAAACTGCCGGATCCCATGGTCCGCGCCATGGTCGAGAAATCTGCGCGGGCAGCGGAGCATACGGACGTCATTCTCTTCAACATTGATGCCAAGGCGGACTCCAGCAGCAAGACCAACAAGGAAGCTGTCACGAAGGTCATGCAAAAGGCCTTTGATGAGCACCTGGGGTACCTGGCGAGCAGTCCGGAGATGGCGGCCATGGAGCGCATGCTCGACAAGCGCGGCAAGTACGATGCGTTCAAGGCCGCATTCGAGCAGACCGCCGGCGCCCCCTGGACTGAACTGCGGGACGGCTGGGCCTTTCACCAGACCGACATCACGCAGGCCCTCACGCGGGCCGCTGGCCTGACCGAGGAGGACGGGCAGCGCTGGCTGGAGAGTCTGAGCGTACAGCGCGACGTCAGCGCGGATGAGTTCGCCCGCGAGATCCGTGATTACCTCGACCGGCGCGGCCGCAACCACCGCGTTCTTTTCATGGTGGACGAGGTGGGCCAGTACGTGGGGGATAACAGCAGCCTGATGCTCAACCTGCAGTCGGTCGCAGAGGAACTTGGTACGCAGGCGCCCGGACGCGCCTGGATCCTGGTGACCTCACAGGAAGACATTGACCGGGTGCTGGACGGCCGCGGCAAAAGCAATGACTTCTCCAAAATTCAGGGCCGCTTCAACACCCGCATCAGCCTGTCGAGTGCGAACACTGATGAAGTGATTCGCCTGCGACTGCTGAAGAAGACAGCAGGCGGCGTGCAGGCCCTGCAGGCCCTGTACGACACCGCGCAGGCCACACTGAGAAACCTGATCACCTTCAACAACGACGCAACCCTGCTCGGGTACAAGGACGCCGAGAGTTTCGTCGCGAACTACCCCTTTATTCCGTACCAGTTCAAGCTGCTGCAGGAGGCATTCACGGCCATCCGGCAGACGGGCCATTCCGGCAAGCATCTCGCGGAAGGGGAGCGCAGCATGCTCAACGCCTTTCAGGACGCGGCGCAGACCTTCAGTGGTCAGCCCCTGGGCTCCCTGGTGCCCTTTGAGGTGTTCTACAGCGCGGTCGAGAGCTTCCTCGATGGCAATATCCGCCGGGTGATTGATCAGGCGCAGGACAACCCCGCCCTGGAGCGGCAGGACCTGGGTCTGCTCAAGGCGCTGTTCATGCTCAAGCACGTCAAGGAGATCAAGACTAACCTCGACAACCTCACCACCCTGAGCCTGCGCCATGTGGACGAGGACAAGCTGGCCCTGCGTGACCGCGTTCAGGCCTCGCTGGCCCGGCTGGAAAAGCAGACCCTGATTTCCCGCAACGGCGACGTCTGGGTGTTCCTGACGAACGAGGAGCAGGACGTCGGCCGGGAAATCAAGAATGTCGATGTCGCCGAGGGCGAACTCAACGCCGAACTGCAGAAGCGGATCTGGAATTCCGTGTACTCGGTGCCGTCCCTGAAGTACGACGCGTACCACGGCTACGCTTTTAACCGCAAACTCGATGACCGGCCCTTTGGGGCGGCCACCCAGGATATTGGCCTGCACCTGATCACGCCATATGGGGAGCGCTTCGCCGACCTCTCTGAAGATCACGTGGCGGCCCTGCAGTCGAACGCTGTGCTGCCCGGCGGAGCCATTGAAGCGCTGGTCGTGTTGCCCGACGACCGGTTGCTGTTCGAGGAACTCTCGGAGATGGTCCGCACCGACAAGTACGTGGCGCGCAAGTCCGGGCAGGACAACACGCCGTCCATGCGGCAGATCATCAGTGCCCGCGCGGAGGAAAACAACGCCCGCAAGGCCCGCATCGAGACGAACCTGCGCCAGGCCATCGCGGACGCCCGCGTTTACGTACTGGGCAGCCGGTTAACTCTCTCCAGTAGCAGCGCCACGGAAGTGCTGAACGCGGCCCTTCGCGCCCTGATTGACAATGGGTATCCTAAACGCTCGTTCCTGCAAAAACCCCACCAGACCGAGGCCATGGTCGCGCGGGCATTCACCACGCCGGACGACAGCCAGGACCTCGATGGACAGGATGCCAACCACCTGGCCCTGAGTGACATGGAGCGTTGGCTGGGCGAACAGGCCACGCGCAGTGTGCGCGTGACCGTCCGGACGCTGCTCGATCAGTTCACCCGGCGGCCCTACGGCTGGACTGATGCGGAGGCGCTGGGCATCCTGGCAACGCTGGTCATCAAAGGGAAGGTGGACCTGCAGCGGGCGCAGAAGACCATTGATCCCGGTGAGACGGGCCTGGCCGGGCGGCTGCTGAAGAAAGCCGGGCAGGAAGAAACCGTGGTCCGGGTCAGTGAGACCATCCGGCAGCCCGACCTGCTGGCGGCCCGCAAGCTCGCCCGGGAGTACCTGACCGGCGCGGACAAGCTGGCCAGTGCTGACGCGCCCAAACTGGCAGCCGAGTACCGCGCGCAGCTGGAACGCGATCAGGAGACCCTCAAGCGGTATCAGGACAAGGCGCGCGAGGGGTATCCGTTCGGGTCTCAGCTGGGCGAGCCCCTGGCGACCGTGCAGGCGCTGCTAAACACGTCGGGCACGGCAGCGCTGATCACCGCCATTGCGGGCAAACAGGAAGAACTTGAGGACTGGGCGGAGCTGCGTGACCGGCTCAAAGGCTTCTACGGGGGTCAGCAGGTGGTCATCTTCGACGAGATCCGCCGCCAGCTGGCGGACCTGGAACCAGACCTCACGCGGGTGAACGCGCCGGACCTTCAGGCGCGCATCAAAAAGGCGCGTGAAATGCTCGAGATGTCAGACCCAGTGAGCGTCCTTCCCGGGCTCAAGGGTGTGCTGGGACCCGTCAAAGCCCACGTGGAGGACCTACTGGCCGAGTCAAAGGCCAAGGTCAAAACGATCATTGAAGCGGAAACGGCGCGTCTGCTGGCCATTGCGAAGGAACTGGGACCAGAGACCAGTCAGGGGCTGGCCAAACCTATGCTTGATGTTCGGAGCCGCCTGGAGGTGGCGCGGACCATTGACGCTGCGGAGGCTGCGGAACTGCACGTCAGGCAGGCCGCACAGCTCGTGGAGACTGCCATTGTGGCGGCCATTAACAAGCGGGCCGAAGAGGAAAGAGCGAAGGCGCCTGAGCCCACACCGGACGCAAAAACAACCCCGTCTGATCCCGTTGCTCCACCCATCAAGCCCATTCGTAGCGTGAAAGCGAGCAACCTGCCTGGCAAGGCGTACCTGGAAAGCCAGGATGATGTTGAACAGTACCTCCGTCAGTTGAGGGCACAGCTGGAGCAGGCCATGCAGGACGGTGTGCGGGTCCGCCTGGAGTAGGGGCGTGTGGTGGCTTTACGCTCCACTTGTTGGTGCCACCAGTAAATCTGCCCTTGAGTCACTGCCCCCGCACCCCACCTGCCCTGCGCCTCACCAGTTGGCATTGCCGCCGAATCCGCTGAAGTGAGCGTTCGCCACGCTACGGCGTCAAGCCCCCGACCGTCAGTCGAACTTCCCTTTCCCGCATTGGAGAACGATCTTGAACCGTACTGCCGTCAAAAACTTTGCCCAGTGGGCCCGCCGCCACCTGCATGACGTTGTCCGCGCCCGCCTCGCCCTCTTCGGAGTCACGGAAAAGGGGATTGAACCCCCGACCCGCATTCAGGGTGGTCTGATCATCGGCGGGCAGACGCTGACGCTGGAGTCTACCGATCTGGGGCAGTACGACGCCCTCGTTCGCCACTACCACGACCTCTCTGGCACACCGAAAGAGAAGTTCCTGCTGCTGGTGGACGAGATCGCCTACACGTGGTTTAACCGCCTCGCCGCGTTGCGATACATGGAGGTCCATGGGTACGCTGAGCGGGCGCTGTCCAGCGACCAGGAGGGCCAGCCCGACCCGAACCTGCTGCGGGACGCCATGACCCTGGCCGCTGGGGGCGACCTGGGCGAGCAGGTGACGCCGGACGTGATTGCCGAGTGGCAACGCCTGCACCAGCCCGGCGAGGTCTACCGCCGCCTGCTGGCCGCCTACGCCGGCACCTTTGCCCAGACCATGCCGTTCCTGTTTAGCCAGGAGAAAGCGTGGCTGGACCTGTTCCTGCCCGACACGCTGCTCAACCAGGATTCCATTGTTCGGCGCATGTTGTCCGATATCCCGGAAGAGGACTGGCAGGACATCGAGATTGTCGGCTGGCTCTACCAGTTCTACATCTCGGAGCGCAAGGACGAGGTGTTTGCGCAGAAGGGCAAGTACAGTCCCCGCGACATTCCTGCGGCCACGCAGCTGTTCACACCACACTGGATCGTGCGGTACATGGTGGAGAACAGCCTGGGCCGCGTGTGGCTGGAGGCACACCCGGACAGCACCCTGCGCGAGCACATGCCGTACTACCTGGAGAGCGAGAACCCGGCTCCCACGCCAAACCCAGATCTGACGCCCGAGCAGCTGACCGTGATGGACCCGGCGTGCGGCAGCGGGCACATCCTGGTGTACGCCTTCGACCTGTTGGCCCACATCTACCGCGAACGAGGCTACAGCGAGCGCGAAATTCCCGCGCTGATTCTGGAACACAACCTGCACGGCCTGGACATTGACGAACGGGCCGCGCAACTGGCGAGCTTCGCCGTGGTGATGAAGGCCCGTGAGCTAAACAGCCGCCTGCTCCGACGTGAGATGCCCGCTTTGAACATCCTGCAGGTGAAGTCCACCCGGCACCTGCGGCTGCCTACTGCTGGAAGTAAGGACATGCTGGGCCAGTACGCCACCCTGAGCGGTGGCCTGACTGATGCTGACGCATTCAACCCCAACGACTGGCAACCGCTGGTGGACGCCTTTGCCGATGCCGACCACTTAGGCAGCCTGATTACTCCGCCCGCCTTCGACGTCGAGCGGCTACGGCCGCAACTGCGCTGGCTGGAGGACAGGGGAGGGCTTGACGCTGGGGCGCTGGAGGACTTGCACCACCTGCTAAAGCAAGCCGAGTTGCTGAGCCGGAAGTATGACGCAGTAGTAGCGAATCCGCCTTATATGGGTGGGGCAAACTACACAAGTGTTTTGGAGACATACATCGAGAAAAATCTTACTGAAGGGAGACAGGATTTATACGGCACCTTCCTGTTGAAATCTCTCAAACTAATTAAGGTTTCATCATATATTGGAATGATTACAATCCCTAATTGGATGAACCTTGGCAGTTTTGAGGAACTCCGCAGGAGTATACTGAAAGACTCCAATATTGTCAACCTAGTTCATAATGGCAGAGGGGTTTGGGGGTCGGATTTTGGAAGTGTCGCCTTCATAATTAAAGGACAGAAAACCCCGAATCACGTTGGCAGGTACTATAAATTATTTGAGAAAAATTTTGTTTCAGCTACTCCAGAAGAATTGGAGAAACGCTTCTTCTCTTATGAACCCTTCAAAATAAACGACCAGCAGTTTGAAAAAATCCCTGGCTCTCCTATAGCTTATTGGTTTAGTAGCAGATTTTTCGATGCCTTTTCAGCCCCAGCGGCAAGCGAATATGCTGACATGGGTGTAGGAATGCAGACAAGCAACAATGAGAAATTTTTGCGCTTGTGGCATGAAATAAGAAGTAATTCTACACAATGGATAGGCTATAACAAAGGTGGAGGCTATCGGAAATGGTATGGCAACTTGGAGCACAAGGTGGCGGCGTATATTGTGCAGTCTAATAGAAAGATGGAGTTTGCGGAAAAGAATCCTACGGTGAGCTGGAGTCGCATTGCCTCTGCAAAGACGAGCTTTAGATATTACCCGTCGGGAATTCTCTTTGATAGTGCGTCTCCTGCCATCCTAGTGCACGACAGACGTATTCTGCTGACTTACCTGAGTCTTTACAACTCAAACTTTGCTAATACTGTGCTGGATATCTTGTGTCCTACATTAAACTATCAATCGGGTGACGTTGGCAAGATGCCATTCAAACTCTTGCAAAATAGAAACCTAAGTGACATCGAAAACATCATTTCCCTCTCTAAAATCGACTGGGACAATTTTGAAACATCCTGGGATTTCCGAACTCATCCTCTGCTACGCCCCAGCACTGCGACCGTTCCTGAAGCCTTCTCGCTGTGGCAGGCTCAGGCGGAGGCGGCCTTCCGCGAGTTGCAGCGGCTGGAGGAGGACAACAACCGCTACTGGATCGACGCCTATGGGTTGCAAGACGAACTGACGCCGGAGGTGCCCGACGACCAGATCACCATCCGCCGCGCTGACTTGGGCCGCGACGTGCGCTCGCTGCTGTCCTATGCGGTGGGTTGCATGATGGGCCGCTATTCACTGGACGAACCGGGCCTGATTCACGCTGGTCAGCCTTTCGACTCCTCGCGCCACACGCGCTTCCCAGCAGACCGCGACGGCCTCCTGCCTGCGACACTGGACGGCTACTTCGAGGACGACATCACCAGCCGCTTCCAGGAATTCCTGCGGGTGGCCTTCGCGCCAGAGAAGGTGGCCGAGAATATGGAGTGGGTCGCCGCAGCCCTGGGCGGTCAAAAGGCGGGGGAATCAGCCGAAGCCCGCATCCGGCGCTACTTCGCCACCGAATTCATGTCCGACCACATCCAGACGTACAAGAAGCGGCCCATCTACTGGCTTTTCACCAGTGGCAAGAAACGCGGCTTTGGGGCACTGGTGTACCTCCACCGCTACGACGTAGAGACGCTGGCGCGTCTGCGCACCGATTACCTGCTGCCGCTTCAGCGCAAGCTGGACGCCGAACTGGAACGGGCGAAGGGCGAGAAGGACGCGGCGAGCAGTACAGCCGCGAAAAAGCAGGCCGACAAGCGCATCAAAGACCTCTCTGAGCAGATTGCCGAGGTCCACAAGTACGACGAGTCTCTCAAGCACGCCGCTGACCTGAAGATCACCCTCGATCTTGATGACGGTGTGGCCTACAACTACTGGCTGATGAGCGCCGCCGGGCAGGAGTATCTGACGGGTCGCCCGCTCAAGGGCCTGCAGGATCTCGTCTACACGGGCACAGACCTGAAAATGGCCGACTTGGAGAAGAAGAGTCAGTGGAAGCGTGACCTGATCGCGCAGACGCTGCCTGAGGCCGCCACGAGGTGAAGTTCTGGAATGCCCGCTGGCAGGGAAAGCGGCTGCAGAAGTTCGGGTTCTCAGTCTTGAGGAGCTGCACGAGTTCGGCCAGCGCTACAGCATCCATCTTGAGGCGCTGGAGGTATACGAGGAAGAACGGCCTGAAGCGCAGACCGAAACCGATGAAAATCAACGCTCTGGGCCGGTCGACGAGGAAGATGCCAGTGAACCATCAGACCCGGCGCCCTACGGCTGCTGGCTGAAGTGGCCGGGCCTATTCCTGACCGATGGGCAGGGCACCGAGTTGGCCTTCTCCTCGGTCGAGGACGCCCGCGCCTGGATGCAGGAAGAAGGGTACCTGCCCGGCACGCTGTTGGTCCGGTCGCTCCTCGAGCGTTCAGAGCTGAGCTGAGGACGATCTCGTGAGCGTCCAGGAAGGACAGGTGATCGGATGACACAGCTCATGGCCCCAGCTCCACCGGCTTTCGAGCGTCCCGTGCATCAGCTTCGGGAACGTGGGCAGTTGCTTCTTCCTTCCTTCTCTCACGCAGACCGCGTAGCGCTTTTTCACATCAATGCGCAGCGTTCAGGGGCGTTCACGCTGACCGATACCCCTCAGGGTGCGCGCCTTGAAGCGGGTCCGTACGTGGGCGTGTTCACCCTGGCGACCTGCACGGTGCAGGTGCGGCCGAAGGCGGGGATCGGCACAGGCAACCTGCTGTTCATGCTGGCCCGGACAATGGGCCGCCAGTGGTCCCTGCCTCAAGCCCCCCTGTCCCTGAACACCTCCAATCTTCAGGAAGAGCTCGCGGCGCTCTTTGTTCATAGACTAAGGACTGAACTTCAGCGTGGTCTGCTTCGCCGGTCGCAGAACGTTCAGGAGGAGTTGCCTGTCCTGCGGGGGCGCCTGCGGGTGGCCGCGTACATGCGCCAAGGTGACCGCTCCAGGTTGCCCGTCGAGTACGTGGACCTCACCGCAAACCATCCGGCGAATCGTCTGTTCCTGCTCGTCCTCGAGCGACTCCTGAGCCGCGTTTCCGGGTGGGTGCTGCGCCAGCATGTGGCTGAACTGCGGGTGTGGCTGCGCGAGGCCGGCGTCACTCCATGGCCAGCCACACCACACGACTGGTCTCCGTTTACCCTCAACCGGCTGCAGCGTCGCTACGACCTGCCCTTGACCCTGGCCCGCATGCTTCTGGAGGGCTGGGGCGCCTGGCAGGACGCGGGCCCGGTTCACGGGCAGGCCTTCGCGTTCAACATGGACCGCTTGTTTGAGCAGTTCCTGACGCGTGTGTTGGTTGAAGACGTTCTTCCAGGGACCGGGTACGTTGGCCGTGCGCAGCGGCCGTTTCATCAGCGCGAGTATCTCTTTCAAGGTGGTGTTCAGGAACTTCTGCCTGACCTCACAGTGCTGGAAGGAGGCGAGGTGAGGTTGATCATCGACTTCAAGAACAAGCGCCTAGGAGGCGCGCACAACGGCAGCGACCTCTATCAGATGTACAGCTACGCCCGTCACCTGCACTGTGGGCATGTCTTGCTCATATACCCAGATGCGGTGAACGTGCCGACCCTCAAGGCCGCCGGTCTACCGCCACTCCAGATCAGCGCCGCAGGGATAGACCTGAAACCCGGCCTGCCCCAGCACCTTCCAGACTTGCACGAGCAGTTGCGCGCTTTCCTGCGCGGTCAAGGAATTCACCTATGAGCACCGTAACTCCCGAAGACCTGAACGCCCGCCTCATCACCTGGGCCCAGACCCATCCACCACAGGTGTCTGAAGAGCACCGCCTGATCCGGGAAGACTTTCAGCAGACATTCCCTCTGGAGACCCTCAGGGATCTGCCCCTGGAGAAGTACGTCGTTGGCCGTGGGGACAGCCGCACGTTCTGTTACGCGCTCGAGTGGGGCACAGGCATGCTTGGCAGTATCAGCGGTGGCGCGTCAGCGAAGTTTGGCGTGTACTGGAGCCAGGCAAAGAGTGCCTACGTGGTCAACACGATGTTCAGCAGCCCTGAGGACGCGCGGGCGCGGATTCTGGACGCGATTGTTCAGGCGGCTGAGAAACTGGAGCAGGGAGATGTGGCAGGCGCCGACATAGCCAGCGCCCTCATGGGTGAATCCCGCTACGGGCTGAGGCTCAAGCCACTCACGCTTTACTTCCCGCGGAAGCTGCTTCCGATCACGCAGCCTGGCCACCTTCAACACTTCCTCCGGCTGCTGGGGCAGGTGCCGAGTGGTGATCAGGCGGCGCTCAACCATCAGCTGCTGACCTTTCTCCGAGCCCAGCCAGCGGCTCAGGCCTATGACAACGTCGGCTTGATGCGCTTCCTGTATGACCATTTTCCTCCACCTCCAGTTGGTGAGGTAGAAAGCAGTTCCCGTGCGTGGAAGGTGGCTCTGGGAGAGCGGGCCAGTCTGCTTCCAAAAGCCCTGGAGCACTCCTGCATCTTTATCGGCTCGTCGCTGCCTGATCTGAGCAAGGTCGCGGCTGAAGACATGGAAGCCCAGATTGCTGAGTCCGGGGGAGACCGGGGCTTTGCCTTGTCAGCGCTGCATTTCAGCCAGCGGATGCACGAAGGAGACATTGTCATTGCCAACCGCGGTACCAGCAAAGTGGCCGCCGTCGGGCTCCTGGAAGGGCCTTACCTCGAGCCGGGGGCTGAATTCAATCCGCTGACACCAGAGGTGCTGGGCCCGGACTTTCCCTTCTGGGCCCATATGCGGCGCGTTCGCTGGCTCGTGACTCAGGACCTTCCTCTTCCGGCCAGCGCCACAGGTTTCGCCCGCCGCACCATCACTCCTGTCGCTGAGGCTGGCGTGCAGGCGATACTCGATGCCTACGCGCAGCAGGACCCGAGCCCTGAGATGCTGGCCTGTCTTCAGGAGCTCGGGTGGAAAGGTCGTCCGGACGAGCAGGCTCCACGCCCCCCTTTGCCAGAGGACGTGCAGTACCTCGTCGACCTCGCGTCACACACCCGCAACATTGTGCTGTACGGTCCGCCCGGAACTGGCAAGACGTATACCGCCCGCGAGTTTGCCCAGGCATGGTTGGGAGAGCGACCTGCAGTGCCAACACCTTTATCGGGTGAGGCGGCTCAGCCACGTCGGTGGTGGCAATGCATCGCCATGGCGTTGGCTGACCTCGGTTCAGCGACTGTCCCTCAACTGCTGGAGCACCCGGAAGTGCAGGAGTTCGCGCAAGGACGTCCCGACAACAATTCCATCAGCGGCACAGTGTCAGAACAACTTGCGACGCATACCCATCCGAGTGACCCAAGCAGTCGCGCAGCGAAACGGTACGCCCCATACATTTTCAGCCGGGAGGGTCAGGACCCGAATTCGCTCCGCTGGACCCTAAACGCGGAGGGCCACAGGATTGTTGCCTGGTTGCAGGAGGTACGCGCTGCCAGTGGAACGGTTTCGGCTGCCCCGTCTCACCTCAATCTTCACCTGATCACCTTCCATCCTGCGTTCACCTACGAGGAGTTCATGGAGGGCCTGCGGCCCACGGCCGATGGCGGCTTCGAGGTGCGCGATGGTGCCTTCAAGCGGGTGTGTCAGGCGGCACACGCCAACCCCGATCAAAACTATGTCGTCATCATCGATGAAATCAACCGTGCGGACACAGCCAAAACCTTCGGCGAACTGATTACCCTCATCGAGGACGACAAGCGCGCCGCCCCAGGCACCTTGGGCAACTACAGCGTGACCTTGCCGTATTCGGACGCTCCTGACAATCTGTTCAGTGTTCCAAGCAACGTTTACGTGGTCGGCACGATGAACACAGCCGACCGCTCTATCACGCTGATGGACGTGGCCCTACGGCGCCGCTTTACCTTTGTGGAAGTGCCGCCGAAGCCCGAACTGCTAAAGGGCACGGTAGCAGGGACCAGCCTGTCTCCAGAGCGGCTCTTGCGAACGCTGAACGAGCGCCTCACTGAGGCCCTGGACGCCGATCACCGGATTGGACACGCCTACCTGATGGGAGAAACGCTGACTGTACGTGACGTGGCCTTCCGCTGGCGTCATAAGCTGATCCCGCTGCTTCAGGAGTATTTCTATGCTCAGGACGCCGGACTCCGCTCTTTACTTGGAGAGCCCCTTTACCTTGATGCAGTGGGTGTGAAGCGGCTCAGTAACGAGGCCCTTGCTGAGGCACTGGCGGGATTCGCGGGCTCCGAAGCGATGAGCCGGAGTTCAGGCTAAGTGGGCAAGGGGCATACGGCGGCACAGACAGCTCAAGAGTGAGGCGTCAAGAGCACAGTCACGGCGTAGAGTTCGGACATCTGGGCTTGTGCTCCCTCTCGGGTCCTGCTTCCCTCTGTCGAACCTTGGGTGGCTCACGGCTCAGGTATGCGTCATGGCCCAGTGGCTGGCCCCACGCATGGGAGAAGGAGCCAGGGGCAGTTTCGGAACAGTGACAGGCTCTGTCAGTCGCACCTCGGTGCTGTCTGACCGACCGCCCATGTCGTTACCTTGGTTTGAGGGTAGCCATTTGGTTGTGTGGTGGACGGGCAACCACTTTGACCTTGTCGCTTAAGCCATCTCGCATGAGGGCGTGCCGCATGAAGAAGTCAGGGTCTCCGTCATAGATATGCTCCTCCCATGTCGACGGCACCATGCCAGTGTTCAAGTAAGGCCGGATGCTCCTGAACCATTCCCGGTAAGCGTGGTCAGATCCATACGCTGCCTCTGCCAATCTGGGGAAGCTGAGCACAAACAGGCCAGCGAGATGTTTGGGCTTCATGTCGCCTTTCAGCAACATTGTCCAGTCACCGTTTTTGATGTGTCCTGGAGCCTTCCACGTGATCCAATCATCGTCAGACAAACAGAGGTGGGGACTGTCTATACCAACGAAGCCGTCCTGTTCCCAGACATCGGAAGCAGCATAAAGCTGGAGCCGCCAGTGGACGGTAAACCAACTGCGTGAAAAACGGAGTTGCTCAAAGCCAATCCGGTGCAGCTCATCGAGCACTTGCAGCATTCGGAGATGGGTGTAATTGGGATGGTGACGTGGGAGGGCTCAGTAGCCGACAACTTCGCATAATTGCCGTCCCAGACAACACATCTCCCTCCAGCATGTCAAGGGACTCGACGGGAACGCGAAAAGGCGGTGTTTTGAAGGTGTGCAGCCACCAAAACC